>NZ_KV805607.1:0-367 GCF_001811625.1 Globicatella sp. HMSC072A10
TGTGCGCCCAGCATGGGCGTTAACTTGGCGGTTCAAGTCCGCTACAGGCTTTGCAGTAGGAACTGTTAGCTAAGGGCAAGGGTGTCCGTCGTGAGGCGGAATCTGAAGGAAGCCTAAGGCAAACTCCTGCACCGACGAATAGAAACTTGATAGAAGGTCTAATCATAAGGGTGAGCTTGCAAATCAAAGTAAAGCCCAATACTGTACGGATTATGGTTGGATAAATCAAGCGGTGACATGGGAGGGAGGTTAACGCACCTTACCTGGGGAGGTCTCATGAGAGATAAGCGTATCTTAGTAACAACGAATCATGAGAAGTCAGCAGAGGTCATAGTAGGTTGTCTACCAACTGAAGGACTGAACAATA
>NZ_KV805608.1:0-21512 GCF_001811625.1 Globicatella sp. HMSC072A10
CGCCACCAACACTAAAAATTATAGATCCTAAATAATTAAAGCAATAGAAATAGCCTAACAAACTCACATCGGGTTTGCCAGGCTATTATTTTTTTGTCTTCTTTTTTCCATCTATCAGTCAAGTAATATAACACAGTTTTGAAAATGTGATGTCTGACATCACTTACAAAATTTACCGACAGTTTAATTGGCTCTTTTGCCCTTTCCATCTGCTAAGAATAGGCATACTATTTATTCAACGACTAAAAACCACCGGCTGTAGACTTCCTAATCCTATCCAATAGTCATCAAAATACCTTGAATCACCATGAATCACAACCAGTCTTGTGGTCCCCCATCAAATAGCAAATTCTTTATTGCCATTCCTCTCTCATGCTGAATCAAGGTATGTAAAGTTACTTTCTTAGTCGTTGATGATTTTCATGGTCAAGTCATCATTATTCCTTTGATTTAAACCGTTATTTCTAATTGGTTGCCTTCAAAGATAATGAACTTACTCTCATAATAACCGTCACCGGTTGTACGCGGGCCATCAATGAGTTCATAACCATCGTTTTTTAACTCTTTTGTTAGGGCATCTACTTTCTCCTTACTGCCCACACTCATCGCCATATGAACCAATCCGGTTCGATTTAAGCCTTTATAAGTATCCACCATATCCGGTCTTGTCATTAACTCTAAGCGAGCGCCATCCTCAAATGTTAAAAAGTAAGAGCTAAATTCCGTATTCGGATTGAAATACAATTCATTTGATTTTGCCTCAAAATATTTAACAAAGAAATCTCTCGCATCATCTAAATGATTAACATATATCGCTACGTGTTCAATTTTCATAGATTTCCCTCACTATTCAAGTTTGTTAGCTTTAGTTTAGCAAATAATCTCCTTCAAGACTATGGACTTTTTTATGATATATCAGAAATATCGCAACTAGAAGGTATATAATTCGTCATAACGATACACTACATTAAAATCTAACAATACCACACATACATCTTTAACTGGCTTAGCTTTGGCTTGACTCAAGGCTTGTGCATACAAACTCAACTGGAATTTATACTTATCGGCAACCAATTCAATCTGCTCACTACGCGGGACATTGCCATATTGACGATAGCGGTCTGTTTTATAGTCCAATATGACCAAGCCATCGTCTGTTTCGTAAAAGGTATCAATAATCCCATGGACTAATAATTGATCATCGGCCAACTGGGGCATTGTTTCCTCGGTTAACTGGGCTTTAAACAACCATTTAGCAGGCAATAAATAAGAAAAAGCTTGTTCACGTTGTAAGGTTTGATGATACTTAAATAATTGTTGACCATACGGGTCTTTTAAGAACCATACTAAAGTCTCCACTTTAATTAAGGCTGTTTCTTCTTGTGTTAAATACTCTTCACTGACTAAGCGGCTGATTTCACTTGCCACCCAGGATTCAATCGCTTCACCTTGATACTGATCAAAGGCCAAATGTTGCATCACAAAGTGGGTTAAGCTACCGATTTCGGCATATGTCATCGTTTTCGGTTTCATAAATTGTGGTGGTTCAAAGGTATCCTGCGTATAGCGAATACTTTGAATCCCTGCTTGTTCAGTGACGTCGCTTGCTGGCGTTACTGCTTGATTGTTAGTAGCGGACAACTGCCCTTTTCTTAGCTTAGGTTGATGGTCTGTTTCAGTGTTGACTGGCTTAGTTCGGTCATTAAAATGACTTAATTGATCATGTGCCGGTTCTTCATACAAACGTTTTAACTCAGATACCGATTGATAAGAGGACGTATGACTCGCCAATTGATACGGGTAGACAGGGTTAGCTAATGCGGCCATCGTTTGCATTAAGGGGGACCTTGGTTCATCCATCGAGACTTCTTTTATCGCTTTCAGTGTAAAGTCGAGCCAACTTTCTTCGGTGATGAATTGTCGTTGTTGAATTAATTCACCTTGGGTTTGGAAGATTTCTGCTTGATTTTTAAAGGTAACATCAACTTGTGCAACATCAAAATCAGTAACTTTTTCGGCTAAAGTATCCGGTACAGCTAATGATTGACGAATCCACTCTAACCATGAATTAGCTGCTTGACGTTCTTGTAAGACGACTAACTTATCTTGTTTATCGGTTAATTCACGAGTTTTTTCATTTTTTTCTTGCCATTTATCCTGTGAATCAATGGTCCCAACTAGGATTAATTGTTGCTCACAACGGGTTAAGGCTACATACAATTTACGCATTTCTTCGGCTTTCGCTTGCATAGTTTTTTCGATTTTAATAGCTTTGTTAACCATCGATGGGTATTTTAACATCGTAGTAAAATCATATAAATCGGTACCCATTCCGGAGTTTTTCGATAATACATAGCGTTTATGATTAATATCTTGCATATTAAATTGCTTTTCAATATTCATCAAATAAACAATAGGAAACTCTAATCCCTTACTACCATGAACCGTCATCATACGTACAAAGTCTTCATTATCGCCTAATAAGACCGGTTCAGCAATATCTTGATTATGTTCGGTTAATTCTTCAATATATCGAATAAAGCCAAATACCCCTTTAAAATTACTCTTTTCAAAGCTAGCGGCTTGTTGGTAAAACGCATGTAAATTTGCTTGACGTTGGCCACCATTGGTTAGGCCCGCAACATAGTCTAGGAAATACGTTTCTTGATAGATTTGCCATATCAATTCGACTAAGCGTTTCTCACTGGCAATCGTTTGCCAATGAATCAGTTGATGATTAAATTGTCTTAATCGCTCCGCAAGCGCATCATCTACTTGGGTTAAATAATCTAAGACGGCTTCATAATAGGTCCCACTTGGATGATGAATCCGGATTTTACTTAATGCTTCATCACTCAGTCCGACAAAATATGATCGTAAAATCGCCACTAAAGGCAAGTCTTGTCGGGGATTATCAATGATTTTTAAGAGTGCAATCATTAATTGAATCTCTTGTCTTTGGAAATAAGTATCAATTTTTTGCGCATTAATCGGTATCTCATACTGTTGGAAAGCCCGTTGAATTTCTAAAAAGGGCTTTTTAGTAGACGATAAAATGACAAAGTCACGGTACTCCACCGGACGCATGCCTTTGGCTTTTTTATCATAGACTTGCCACTTGGACAGTACTTTTTGACGGATGTCTTGGGCAATTAAATGCGCTTGGGCTTCAATCGAACTATCAAAAGCAAGTTCATCTGTTAGTTCATCAGTATCCGTTGCTTCTTCATTAAAGCTAGTTGCCGCTGCTTCATCACTGTCTTCGGCTTTTTCATGCAATAAGAGTTGAATATTAAAGCGTGGTGAAGGCGAAACGGGTTCAAAGGACAGATTACCTGTTTTTAAGGACTCTTGTTCGCCATAGTTCATTTCGCCAAATTGCTCGTCCATAATGCGCTCAAATACATAATTGGTAAATTGCAGCACTTCATCGCGTGAGCGATAATTTTTATCTAACACAATTAATTCGCCGTCTTCATGTGCTTGGTATTGGCGATATTTTTTCATAAATAGGCTCGGTTCGGCCATACGGAAGCCATAAATCGATTGTTTAACATCCCCTACCATAAACAGATTACCTGTTAAATATGGTCGTTGTTCATGTGATAACCAAGATAAAATCGTTGCTTGAATTTCATTAATATCTTGGTATTCATCGACCATAACCTCTTTAAACAGATTTTGATAATACGTAGCAGCAATGCTGGCCTCACGGCGTCCAGTCTGTTGATTATAAGGGGCTAAAATATTTAAAGTTAAATGTTCTAAATCATTGTAATCAATAATATTGAGTTTCGCTTTATGTTGAGCGACCGCTTGTTTAAAATGTAAAGTCAGTTGACTTAATTTATCAATAATCGGTGCCAACTGAGCTTCAACTTTTTCCAATTCTGGATAGGCTAAAGGAAAGACCGGTTGCACATTTTTGCTAATCAATGTTTTCGCTTGGTCACGGGCCACTTTCATGGCATCGATTAATTCGCCTTCTTCCGTCTTACGCGGTTTACTTGGCCAACGCTTAAATTCCACCCCCGCCAACATATTAGCAAAGTTCGCTAATTGATCTTGGTATAAATTATCTAATAATTGACCCATCATTTCCCGTTCAGTCGCTAAGAAATCTCCATATTTTTGAACAATTTCATCGCTAGCACCTGTTAATAAGTTTTCAGCTTTTAATAATAATTGATAAGCCGATTGAAGATTACTTTGTATATTAGGTGCTAATTGTTGTTTGTATAAGGTTGTTTGGCTAAACTGATTAAAATCACGACTATATTGCGATAGGTTTTGTAAATAGATTTCTGGTTCAGGATGGGACGAAGAAAATAGATGTAAGTTAAGCACTAAGTCAAATAAGTCTTGGTCATTTCTAGGATTGGCATAACGACTTAATAATTCTTGTAAGTCATTCGCATCCAGTCCGGTCACCTTGCCTTCGATAATATCAGCCACCAATACTTCCCAAACATCTTGAAAAATCAAGGCCTTTTGAGTCTCGTCCACTAATAAAGTAAAACTCGGATTAAAATCAATCAAATAGAAAAATTGTTGAATCACCTGTAAACAAAAACTATGCAAGGTCCGAATATGGGCTGCGGGTAATTTAGCGATTTGTTCTAAAAAGAGCGCTTGTTTATCTTGGTATTCCGGTTGGTAAATCACCGCTTTGAGTTTGTTTTCCATCCGTTCTTTCATTTCCTTAGCAGCAGCTTCCGTAAAGGTTACTACCAGTAATTCATCGATTTGTGCAAACTCTTTACGGATATGGGTTAAGATTCGCTCAATTAAGACCGTCGTCTTACCCGAACCCGCTGAGGCTGCGACCAGTAAGTTAGATCCTGTTTGTTGAATCGCTTGCCACTGTTCATCATTGTATTGTGCATCTTTTGGTTTTGGTTCAATTAACATCTATCCTTCCTCCTTTCCTTCAAAGTCAATTTTCAATTGGCTTATAACTTCTTTTGCTTTGATCGTTTTACGACGATATAAATGATAATGTTCGGTAGCGTCAAAGCCTGAAATGACCCGATAACCCGGTTGTAAAGCTGTTGTATAAGGATTATCTTTATACGGCGCTAGGTCTATACGACCCGATTGCATTTCTTCAGCAGCTTGAATAAAGCGTTCATCGGTCATGCGTAAAACTAATTGTAAATCTTCATCACGGATTACTTTTGAACTAGCTTTATATTGACCATCTTTCTTTAAAGATACTGGATAAATCAAACTATCCGATTGTTCCTCAATATCGGGATCAATTTGCATTAAATCCGCTTCATCGGCTGCTACAAAACCATGTAACAGATTATTTTTTAATTGCGTATCATAAAGGGCTCCTTGAGACGCTTGGGCTAAGACATCTGGTGTTACCTCATTAAAATTATGAATCAATGGCTGATAAAAAGCCCCTAATGCTTCAAACTGCGGATAGTTTTGTAAGGCAATATTTAAATAAGTTAGAATTTGTAAATCATGACCATAATAAGCATCTTCTAGCTTAAATTGCTTTTTACCTGACTTATAGTCAATGATTTGTAATTTATTCGCCCCCACTAATTCATCAATGCGGTCAATTTTCCCGGTAATATATAATTTACCGCCACTTGACAATGGGTAACTCATCCCTTTTAAATCATGTTGCGGATTCATCCCAAAGATAGCTTCGGTTTTTAAGGTGCGCATCTTAATTTTCGCTTGTTGTTGATAGCTAAATTGTAAAAAGCGCCATAATTGTTGATCAAGCTGTAACTTAATGGCTTGCATTCGTGGATGACCACTGAAAATATTGAATTTCCACTCTTGATTAATGGCCTCGATGCTTTCATTTAAAATAGCACTTAATTCTTCAGCACTTAAATTGACCAAAGTACGACCGGAAGCAATAATTTTAGCCATCACCAAGTCTAATGCATGATGGAAATAGTCCCCGGTTTTAGCCGCATCAATATCATATTGTTCACGCTCTTTTAATCTTAAACCATAGGTTAAAAAATGACTGAAGGGATCTTGATAATAGGCTTCGATCTTCGATACAGAGGCTGAAATATTTTGGCCAAATAAAGCAATAGCGGTTTCAGGTGTGAGTGCCGTTGGTAAAACATTAAATTTAAAAATCTGATGAACTAACTGTTGCCAATTATGATCAATGGCTTCTGGCGAATACAATACTTGATGAAATAATTGTTTTTGTTGATGCGTCATCGGCAAGCTATTTTGATATTGATGACGCAATACACCCAGTAAAGGCGATAATTGCATCGGCAGGCGCCCTAATTGATTGCTGTGGATTTGTTCATTTAAAAACGGATGTTGCTCACTACCAAATGACTCCACTTTAAATTGACAAGCTTTAATCAGATTTAGGATATAAGGTGAAAATTGTCTTTGTGAATCAACTACACTGAGTGCCACTGAAAAATATAATTGATCCGTTGCATTCAATAACAATTGATAAGCAATGAGTTGTTCCATCTGATTGCGTTGCTTCGCGGTATCGGCTAGGTTTTGATGTGGTAGTAAACGTTCTTGAATCGCCGTACGATTATCTTCTGTTAACAGAGAATCACTGGTATAGGTCTTCGGTAAACTATGATCATCGGCTCCTAAAATAAAGCAAATTTTAGCCGGCTGAACTTGTGGACTTTCAATACTCGTAACCGTCACTTGATCCATGGTTGGAGGAATGATATGATAGGTCGCTTGTTGTAAACCGGTTAGTAATAATTCAGCAAACAACGCTAAAGATAAGTTCTTTTCGCCATAAAGTTGATGAAATTCATCTAAAGCATCCATTAAAACTTGCCATACTTGTTCAAAACGACGCGATAGTTCAATTTGCCCCCGTTCAATCGCTTGATCACGCAACGTAATAAGGCGCGTTTGGACTTGGGTATGAACGAGTAATTGATATAACCATTCACCAGCCTGTTGACCTGTCAGCCCTTTATCCCAACGACTTAAGGGTTGATAAATAAAGGACACTAACCACCGGCGCCAACGACTGACCACTTCAAAAATGGTTTCATTCGTTTCATCACCTTGATAATTAACATAGTGTTGTTCTGATTGCGGAAATTGCCAGTCAAACTTTTCACTATAAAACCGGAAACCAAAATAACCATTAGCAATTAAAATATTTTCTAAGAGGGCTTTTTGATGCCGTGCCTCTTCAATATTCCCTTCAAGCCATTCAGGCATTAATAAATCCGACTTGATGACGAGCATTAAATCTTGATAACGCCAATGATTTAAGGACAAATTCAGCACTGCTTCTAACCACAAGACTAAGGGATGTTGCGACATATTGGCTTCATGGTCAAAAAAGTAAGGAATCTGATTCATCTCAAAGATTGGGCCTAGCATTTGCTGATATAAATCCATATCACGGGTTAACACTAAAATATCACGATAACGATACCCTTCAATTGTCACTAAGTGATGGATCTGATTACTAATATGACGTAATTCACTTTGAACGGTTTCAAATTGCCAAAAATGATGATGCGGAGTAGCGCTATTTAATGCTTGTGGCGCTAATAATTGCGATTGTTGTTGTTGGAAACGTGCGGCCACTTCTAAAATTGCCGGTTGATAATTAAAGTAATGATCTTGAATCTCCCAATCAGGTAATATTTCAAAATTAAATAATTGCCCATAATGTTTAAGTTGACGATAAGTGTCTTTTACCACTTGAACCATTGGTAACCATTCAGCACTTTTAATTTGTGTTTGCGTAATTGGCAAGGTTAACCAAACCCGCTTAAATTTTTGAGCAAGGTCTACCAATAATTGGTATTGTTGCGCATTAAAGAAATAATGATGATCGATGACTAAATAATGATGGTTAAATGCTTCATATTGGGCTAAATAGTGCGATAAATCCAAATACGTTTGATAATTCGCTAAGGATTGCGTTTCAATCGTGTCAATAAAAGCGCTATATAATAATTGTAATTCTTTAATACGTTGCGCTTCCATATTTAAAATTGTCGCATCCATTACTTGTTCATTCACCATATCATCGGTTAAGGCTTCTGGATTAACATTGCCTTGATATAATTCTTCGAATAGCGCCAATAATTTCTCAACAAAACCTAAGTGATGTTGTTGTCCTTTATAAACAATCAATTGGTCTTGATATTGATCTAATATTTGCTTAATCACCATCGTTAAACCGATATCGGATAGATTAGTGCGTTGATGTTGTTTCTCGTCTAACATAAACCAAGCCAAACGTGTAAAGCTGACCACTTGAATGTCCATCATAGCTGATTCTTGACGTCCGCTCATTTTTTGACTTTCTTTTAGTACAAAGGTTTCCATGTCAAACTTAATATGTTCCGGCACTAAATAATAAATAATTGCTTGCGGATCTTGTGCTTTAATTTTAAATAGCTCTTGAATTAGGGGAGCTTTTTTATTAACTGACAAATCGCCTGTTACAATTTGTAAAGCCATACTCTCGTCCCTCCTCGTAAAATAATATCGATAGTTCTATTGTATCAAATTCACTTCTGTTTAAAAATAGGCCTTCGTTGAATATTGATGAATAATGCATGATCCGCTTACAGATAATGCTTCATGGCTTAGGGTAAAATGAGTGATGCTAACTTTTATTATTAGAACGCAAAAACTATTTCTCAAATCAATTAGTTTTTGCGTTAATTATAGTCTCCACATGATTAGGAGTGGACCAGAAGTAGAATATTGAATGAGTTTCGCTTCGTCTGTTCCTCCGCACAGTTGGGAGTGGACCAGAAATAGAACATTGAATGATTTCGCTTCGTCGGCCCACCCTCAAAAAGATGTTTAGCCAATACAATTGTGTAATCTCCCTTGCTTATGGGGCCACCTGACACCATGCAAATTTTGCCCCATACAATTAAATAAATTCTCTTGCTTATAGGAGCCACTGGCCCATGCAAATTTAGCCCCGTACAATTAAATAAATTCTCTTGCTTATTGATTAACTACAACCAAGAAAATTTAGCCCCAACAGTTTAATAAAATCTCCTTCTATATTTCCTAACGCCAGCAACTGGATGAATTAGGACAAACAAAAAAGACCGAACAGAAATACATGCTCGGCTTCGCTTCAAATAGTTAGTTATTCATTGCTATTTTCAGGAGGCAATCAGATCGTCTTTCTGTCAGTCTTATTTTATTATTTTTCGTAAGCAGCCGTTAATTGCGGTACGACTTGTTTCTTACGTGAAACGACACCTGGTAATAATAGTTCATTGTCAGTCACTGTAGTACCAAAAGCCGCTTCTACTTGTGTGAAGTCTTCACCAGATACTAAACCGAATGAATTGCTTTCTAAAATATCGGTTACGATTAACACGAATAAATCATATCCTGAAGCATCCATTGCTGTTAATAATTCAGCTTTTTGTGCTTGCATTTCTTCGAAACCAATCGCGTTTACTTGTGCGATGCGCACTTGCTTACCATTCATATCGAATGATTTAGCATCTAATGTTAATAATTCATCAATTGTTTTAGTTGATAAATTGGTTCCTGCTTTTAATAATTCTAAACCATATTTTTCTAAATCAACTTCTGCGATTTTCGCTAATTCACGCGCTGCAGATTCATCTTGATTTGTGCAAGTGGGTGATTTAAATAATAAAGTATCAGAAATAATAGCCGATAACATTAAACCAGCAATTGATTTTGGAATATCGTAATCATGTTCCTTGAACATTTTTAATAAGACAGTGGCGGTACAACCAATGGGTTCTGCACGGTAATATAAAGGTTGCGCTGTTTCAAAACCAGCAATACGGTGATGATCGATGACATAATCCACGGTCACATCCGCTAAATCATCGACTGATTGTTGGGGTTCATTGTGGTCCACTAAAGCAACGTGGTCTACTTCGTTGGCAACCGTGGTTACTACGCGTGGTGCTTCGACATTGAAATAACTTAAAGCAAATTCAGTTTCTTCATTTGGGGTTCCTAAAGCAACAGGTTCTGCGACATACCCTTGACGCTCTAAAAAGAAGCTCATCGCAATGGCTGAAGCAATCGTATCAGTATCTGGATTTTTGTGTCCGAACACTAAATATTTAGACATTTATTAATTCCTCCTAAAAAGGTCTTTTCTATATTTTATCACATCTTATGCTATTTGAAAGAAATATTTTCATTTTCTTGTTGAATTTCTGCTAACCATTCTTGTTCTTGCTCTGTTAAATCAGCTTTTTCAAGTAAGTCAGGTCGTCTTTCATAGGTTTTGCGGATAGCTTCTTTGGCTTTCCATTTTTCAATCTTTTCATGATGTCCACTTAATAAGACATCCGGTACCACTTTCCCTCTAAATTCTCGTGGTCGCGTATATTGGGGGTGTTCTAATAAATGACGTTGATGAGACTCATCTACAATTGAATGGGCATTTCCTAAAACTTCGGGAATTAACCGGACGGTCGCATCAATCATCACCATTGTCGGCATTTCACCATTCGTTAAAACATAATCACCGAGTGACACCTCATCGGTTACATAATCACGAATTCGTTCATCGAAACCTTCATAATGTCCACAAATAAAGATTAATTGTTCTGCTGTTGACCATTCTTGAGCCATTTGTTGGGTAAACGGCTCGCCGGTTGGATCAACTAAAATGACTTTCGATTTATCTTTGCGTTCAATTGCTTCGAGTGTTTCTACAATAGGCTCAACCCGTAATAACATGCCCGCTCCGCCACCATATGGATAATCATCCACATGGCCATGTTTATTGACCGCTTTTTGACGAAAATCATGTAAATTTAAAGTCATTTTTTCTTTATTTTGTGCTTCCTTCATTAAAGAGGTATTAAGGGGTGCAAACATTTCTGGGAATAAAGTTAACACATCAATTTGCATCATCAATCAAACCTTCCATCAGTTCAATCGTCGCGATGCCGTTGGTTAAATCTACCTCTTTCACGACATCATTAATAAAGGGTAATAACACATCGCGTTTTTTCGGTTCATGACGTTTAACCACCCAGACATCATTCGAACCTAACGATAGAATTTCCTTAACAGTTCCTAATTCATCGCCATCCGTGGTGATAATCTTTAAGCCGATAATTTGATGATGATAAAATTCATCTTCAGGCAGTTCTTGTTGCTGGTCTTTTTCAATCGCTAACCAATAATTTTTATAGTGTTCAATATCATTAATATTATGAATCCCTTCAAAACTTAAAATATAAGTCCCTTTATGTAAATAGGCATCCGCGACAGTTAATTTAGTTAGTACCTTCTCCCCGTCAACAATCGCTAATTTTTCACCTGGTGCAAAGCGTTCATCAGGAAAATCCGTATCCGCAATGACTTTAATTTGACCTTTAATACCAAAGGTATTGACAATTCGCCCTACTTTATACATTATCCTTCCTCCTCAACCGGACCATTTTGGGTAAAACGTTCTGACATATATAACATTAAAATGGTTAATAATCCTAAATAAATTGGTAAAATTCCCATGCCTGTTACTTTCGTAATCCAACCAAAAATTGGTGGCATCGCCATTGCACCTACATAGGCACTGGCCATTTGCACCCCAATAATGGCTTGTGATTTATCTTTGCCAAAATAACGTGGCGACATATGAATAATACTTGGATAAATAGGTGCACACCCTAATCCAATAATAATTAAACTCATTAGCGCAATCACTGGGATTTTGATTGGCAATAATAATAAAATAATTCCCGTTGCTAGGACACCTATCCCGATACGAATCATTTGCTCGTCATTAAATTTAAAGGTTAAGAAGCCACTCAACGCACGTCCTACCGTGATACCGATATAAAATAAAGCAGCATAACCGGCAGCAGTCTCAGGTTCAATGCCTTTTACTAATACAAAATAACTACTTGCCCAAAGTCCTGCAGTCGATTCAATCGCACAGTAACAAAAGAAAGCAATCATAATTTCTTTAGCACCTTTTAATGATAAAATCTCTGGAATGCTTAAGGGTTTGCCTTCAGCACGTTTCCCATTGCTTTTAGCTTCATGCGTTTGCCATAAAGGTAAGCTAATAAATAGACTCGTTGTTAAAACAATTTGAATGATTGCAATATATAAATAACCACTTTGCCAACCCGAACCATTCGTCAAGGCATAGGACATAATATAAGGCCCAATCGCTGCTCCTACACCCCACATACAATGTAACCAGCTCATATGGTGACTCTTATAATGTAAAGCGACATAATTATTTAATGAAGCATCGACACTGCCGGCACCTAGACCATAAGGAATCGCCCATAAACATAACATCCAAAATTGATTACTAATTGAGAAACCAAATAAAGCAACTGCCGTTAATAGCACACTAAATGCCGTTACTTTACCAGGACCAAATGTCTTCGTCAGGCGATCACTTTGCAAACTGGAAATGATTGTTCCAAAAGAAATAATTAACGAAATAACGCCGGCATAAGAAACATCAACCGCTAAAGTTTGATGCATTACGGGCCATGCTGAACCTAATAAGGCATCCGGTAAGCCAAGACTGATAAATGATAAATAAATCATGACTAATAATAAATGTATCATGCAACCTCTCCAATCTAAAATAATAACCTTCACTATTATACGACAGTTCAAGTAAATTCGCTATCGAAACCGTTTATTAATCACGATAACTTTCACTTTAGTGGATAATCATGTAAAATGTATTTATATCTCTTTTTAGGAGGAACCAAGTATGACGTTTGATGGCTTTTTTACACGTGCCTTAGTCAAGGAATTAGCGGATCATCTAATTGGTGGCCGTATTTCCAAAATATATCAACCTTTCGAGCAAGAATTACAATTGGTGATTCGTAATCATCGTACCAATTGTCGTTTAAACAGCTCGATTCATCCCACTTATTACCATTTAGGTTTAACAGATGAGCGTCCAAGTAATCCCACTCATGCACCAATGTTTTGTATGTTGATGCGTAAACATTTAGAAAATGCCATTGTATTAGACATCCGGCAAATTGATAATGACCGTATCGTGCAATTTATTGTGAGTGGCTTAGACGAATTAGGTGACCAACAAAATTACCATCTTTATTTTGAATTGATGGGTCGCCACAGTAATATCCTATTAGTGAATCCGGCTAAAAATACGATTATTGACTGTATTAAACATGTCTCTCCTAGTCTCAATAGCTATCGCGGATTACAACCAGGGGCTGAATATGTTCAACCACCCAAAAATCCACAACAAACGAATGTCTTTGCTTTACCAGACTTAGAAAGTTGGGCGAATGAACATTATCAGCTATTAGCAGATGGTCTGGCATCTCGAGTTATTGAAGGATTAGGAAAAATTGGTGCCAATGAAATCGAATATTTAATGAACCAAGAAAAAATGACAGCCAGTGAAGCTATCAATCAATTGATGGCCGCCACCACTACTGCACAACCCACAATTTTCAAACAAAAAAATGCCAAATTATCATTTTATTATTACCCTGTTAAGCATCTTGAAGCTGAACAAATTCACTACCCTTCACTTTCAACTTTATTAACAGCCTTTTTCCAACAGAAAATTCATTTAGATCGTATCCGTCAATTATCAGGAGATTTAATCCAAAGAATAGAACATGTGATTGAACGCAATCAAATTAAAATCGCCAAATTAGCAGAAGATCGCAAAGTAGCCCAAGCGTCGGATACCTATCGTATAAAAGGTGAACTCTTAAAAGCTTACGCTTACCAAATTGAAAAAGGTCAATCAGAAGTAACATTGGATAATTATTATGACAATAATGAACCTTTATTGGTGGAACTCGACCCACGTTTATCAGCCATTGATAACAGCCAAAAATATTTTAAAAAGTATACTAAATACCGTGATTCATTAAAATATATTGACCACCAAACCCAACTGGCTGAAGCAGAAAATGAGTATTTAGAAACAGTCCTTGTCCAAATTCAACAAGCTGATTTGGAAGACATTGAAGATATTAAAGAAGAATTAACGAGCGAAGGTTATGTCGCACAACGTAAGCAAAATATTAAAAAACGTTCAAAATCAACGTCAAAACCAAGACGCTATCGCAGTGATGATGGGGTCATGATTTATGTTGGACGCAATAATCATCAAAATGACGAACTCAGTCTTAAAAAAGCCAGTAAAAATCATTGGTGGCTTCATGCCAAAAATATCCCAGGTTCTCATGTGATCATAGAAAGTGACCGACCAAGTGATGAAACCATTACGCTAGCAGGAGAATTAGCTGCTTATTATTCTAAGTTCAGTGACTCAGCTTCGGTTCCAGTCGACTTATTGCAAGTCAAACATTTACGCAAACCAAATGGAGCTAAACCTGGCTATGTGATTTATGAAGGTCAACGAACTATTTATGTTACACCTGATGAACAGAAATTACGCACCTATCAAATTGACGATTAATAAATAATTGGCTATTTGAGTTGAGCCTTTCAAGTATTTAGCAGTCCATTTCGTGACTAATAAAAGCTTTTATCTATCAATATAATAAAAAAACTGAAGTTACGTGATTAGTTGAGTGTCGAGTAGACCTTATAACCACATCATAACTTCAGTTTCTTTTTTATTTTACAATGACCACTTGGTCTTCACCATTGTCGACTTCACTTAAGCGTACCGCAATTCGCTCTGTTTTGGCAGTTGGTACATTTTTACCCACAAAATCTGCTCTAATCGGTAATTCGCGGTGTCCACGATCCACTAAAATAGCTAATTGAATATGCGAAGGACGATGTTGGTCTAAAATCGCATCCATCGCAGCTCTAACCGTGCGTCCTGTATATAATACATCATCGACGATGACGACTTTTTTACCCGTTAAATCATGAGTAAAGCTCGCTTCAGTTACTTCTGGTTCATCGGAAACCGTCGCATGCGTTAGGTCATCTCGATAAAAGGTAATATCCACATAATCAACCGCCACTTCATGCCCTTCAATTTCTTTAATCTTCGTCGCAATGCGATTGGCTAAGTATTCGCCACGCGTTTTAATCCCGACTAACACAACGTCCTCTAAAGTCTTATTACGTTCTAAGATTTCATGGGCAATTCGTTTAAGTGTCCGATTGATGGCCATTTCATCCATTAATATATTTTCAACCATTTCAACACTCCTTTCAAGGTGATAAAAATAAAGATCGTCATAGCCCATTAAAAATGAAACTATCACCATCTTTATTGACTAATATAGGCTGTACATTATTTTCTTGATTTTACTTTTCCGCCCCAAGTAGAAAAGCCATTTTTCAAGATAAAGACATTATCATGACCGTTTTTCTTTAAAGTACGGGCACAACGTGGTGCTAAATTACCATCTTCGTCATATAAATAAACGGGTTTGTCACGTCGCACTTCGGCTTGACGTTGTTTAAACTGTGACATTGGAATATTGCGTGCCCCTAAAATGTGCCGCGCCTCGAATTCCGGTGTTTCACGCACATCCACAATTTGTGCTCCAGCACGTAATGTTTCTAATTCCGTCGCTTCAATCACTTGAGCGGAATTACGTGCAATCCACCATAAATAAAGTAAGTAGCCACCATAAATAACTAAACCTAAAACAATTAAAGCTAAAATAAATTTCAAAATTTCCATTAAATTAATTACTCTCCTAACTCATCAACTGGTACTAATCGAGCAGCCCCAATAACACCAGCATCATTGCCAATTGTTGCTAAACGGATTTTTGTGACATCACGTACTTGTGGGAATGAATATTGACGGTGATATTTTTCAACGCGCTCTTTTAAATAATTACCAGCCGCTGAAACGCCGCCCCCTAAAACAATCGTACTTGGATTTAAAATATTCGCAATATGGGAAGTCGCGATGCCTAAATAATGAGAAAACATATCAACTACATGTTCACTAAATGTATCGCTATCTTTTGCTGCATCAAAAATATCACGAGCGGTTACTTGATCGCCACTATCAATACGTGCTTTAATCGTTGAATCACCTGCAAATTCATTTGAATAATGACGTGCAAGATTAACAATTCCAGTTGCTGAGGCAACTGTTTCTAGACAGCCTTTATTACCACAAGTACATTCAAAACCATTTTCTGTATCAACAAAAATATGTCCCACTTCGCCCGCTGTACCACCGACACCATGTAATAATTTATTATCTAAAACAATTCCGCCACCAACACCAGTACCTAAAGTGAACATCACGACATTAGGTTCACCATTACCAGCACCTTTCCATTGTTCACCTAAAGCAGCCACATTCGCATCATTATCAATATAAAAAGGTAAATTAAAAGCTTCGGCAAATTGCTTTCCAACTTCTTGTAATTCACTCCAGTTTAAATTGTAAGCACCAATAACTGTTTTGTTTTCAGCATCTACTTTCCCGGGCGTTCCCATCCCAATACCATAAAAACTCTCTTCAGTTAAATTTAATAATGATAATTGCTCTTTAATCGAATCAATAATATCCGGGACAATGTGTTCGCCATCATTTAAGATATTGGTTTGAACACTCCATTTTTTTTGAATTTCACCAGCGGGTGTTAAAATTGCTAATTTTGCTGAAGTACCACCTAAGTCAATCCCAATAATTTTTTTCTCCATTTTTCCTACTCCTTTAAATTTCTCTTTGTATCCCAATAAAAATAAATAAAATCAATAATATAACGATACTAATGGATAATAATAATCGTTGTTTCTTCGTCAATGGATAATATTGTTTGATACCAATCGCCGCGGTCATCAAAGCTCCCATTAAAGCGCCACCCATATGACCCCAGTTGTCGATCGTACCTGAAAATAGATTCAACAAGACATTAATAACAAATAATGTCAGAAACGTTTGACCACGCTGTCTTAAATAATTTGATTGTGGATATAGACGACCTAATACAATATAAGCCGCAAATAAACCAAAAATACCGGTACTAGCTCCTGCAGAAAGAGAACCCGCACTCGCTAAGCCAAATGAAACAACATTTCCACCTAGAACACTCATTAAATAAATCAGTAAATAACGTCCATGACCTAATATTTTTTCAAGTTCAATTCCAACAAAATAAAGGGAAACCATATTCATCAAGATATGTTCGAATCCAATATGAATAAAACCGGCAGTCAATAACCGCCACCATTCATTAAAATGAACAATGAAAGGTCTAAAATTTGCACCTGCATTTACTAATGCTTCGCTCGATTGTGTAGTACCAAAAACGAATAACATCCATATAAAAACAGCAATATTAAGTGTTAATAAAATATAAGTTACAAATGGCGCCTGACGCCACCATTCAGTATTTTTAATTTTTTCCATTATTGCTCCTCTCTATCTCGCAATGATGAGCTTTTTAACAGGTTGATCAAATGATTCGACAGGCAATAAATCATTGTCGATCATTTGAATCGGAAAAACGAGCGAAACCGTATTGGTGGTAGGTAATTTTGCTAGTAGACGATCATAATAACCACCACCAAAGCCGACCCGATACCCCTCACTCGAAAAAGCTAAGCCTGGAACAATGATTAAATCTAATTGCTCAGGTTCTAGTCGTTGGTGAGTCTTCGGTTGCACCACTTTGCGATAAACTGTTTTAAGTATGTCCCCCATTTTATAAGGAGCAAACTCTAATTGATAATTGGGATCTAAACAAGGTAAATACACTTCATAACCTTGTGCTTCTAATTCTTCTAATATGGGCAAAACATTTACTTCAGGATGAAAGCTATAAAACAAAGCTAATTTTTGAACTTTGATTGTTTGTAAATACCCAAAAAATTGTTGCTTCAAATCACTTTCCCATTGGCGTCGTTGCCCACTATCCAACGCTTGAAGTTTATTGATACTATCTAATCGAAGGGTTTGCTTATCTTTTTTCATAATACCTCCCTCTAAGATTACTAATATATTTTAACACATTTTAATGAAAAATGGGAGCGTTCTTTCAAGGAATCATAACGTTATCAAAATCATGTTTAGAGTGGACAAAATAGCATTAGATAAAGTAAGCTTATCGTTTATAAAATTTGATTAGAAATTAAGAACGGTGAATATTTTTGTTTAAATTTAGGTGATACCATCGGGCTCAGAGCGTAATTCAATTCTAATAGAGTAACCCCGTGACGAATGGCATTTAGGTGATTATCTTATTGTAAATGAAAAAATACCCGATTGACTGTCAATACAATCAACCGAGTATTCAAATCTTGGATTATCTAGTTCGTTCTTTAATTCTTGCTGCTTTACCAGACAATGCACGAATGTAGTATAATTTCGCACGACGTACGCGACCTTTACGAACAACTTCAATTTTCGCTACACGTGGCGTATGTAATGGGAATGTACGTTCTACACCTACACCATTTGAAATTTTACGAACTGTAAAAGATTCGCTAATTCCAGTACCACGACGTTTAATAACTAAACCTTCGAAAATTTGCACACGTTCACGTTCGCCTTCGACGATTAATGCGTGTACACGAACTGTATCACCTGCACGAAATTCAGGGATATCGTTACGTAATTGAGCTGCAGTAATTTTTTCAATTAATTTACTCATGTTTTTTTCTCCTCTTCTAACAAACACTCATAGATAGCAGAATTGTCTATCCAGCGGAATATCGTGATTTGGGGTCCGCAGACCACTCTTACTATTATACAATAAAAGATACAGTTGTAAAGAGCTTTTGTAAATATTTTTTTAATCCACTAGAAATTCATAGCTTCGAAAGTTATATGACCTATTAAATGGTGTAGACTCTCCTTTTGAGATAGAAACTAGTAAAATTTGATGAAATAAACAACATTGAAATCATCCATCAAGTGAATAGCTCAATCAAAATAAAGATCTATGCTCATGGAGACACTTATTCTCAAATCTATCAAAATTCTGATGAAAAGCATCTTCTAAAGTTAGTGCCACGGTATCTAGCCATAAAAAACATTAGGGTATGAGTTCATCCATCATCAAGCATCAAA
Organism: Globicatella sp. HMSC072A10; assembly: GCF_001811625.1. Taxonomy (NCBI): domain Bacteria; kingdom Bacillati; phylum Bacillota; class Bacilli; order Lactobacillales; family Aerococcaceae; genus Globicatella; species Globicatella sp. HMSC072A10. The sequence goes on from NZ_KV805608.1 coordinate 18,962, forward strand.
AATAGTGCAAAAATTCTATTTTTATAGCGCGTGATGTGTTATCTATCCTATTAACTTTTTCGCTATTCTTCTTCCTCCTAGCATAACGCTTAACTAGACACATCTAGGTTTGAACGCTATAATTAATGAGAATAATTTTTAGGAGGCTCTTATGGTTAAACGAATTTGTTTTACTGGTGGTGGCTCTATTGGCCATGTGTCAGTTAACGTAGCCTTAATCCCTTATTTTCAAGAAAAAGGTTATGAAACATTTTATATAGGATCAAAAAACGGGATTGAACGTGAGATGATTAATAAATTAGACAATGTGCCCTACTATCCCATTAGTAGTGGTAAATTACGTCGTTATTTTGATTGGCAAAACTTTGTCGATCCTTTTAAAGTCATGAAAGGCGTTAGCGATGCTTATTTTATTTTGAAAAAGCAACAACCGACGATGATTTTTTCTAAAGGTGGCTTTGTAAGTGTGCCGGTTGCGATGGCAGCCAAAATGTTAAAGATTCCTATCGTGTTACATGAATCAGATGTGACACCTGGTTTAGCAAACAAAATTAGTATTAAGTTTGCTGATCATATTTTTACAACCTTTCCACAAGCAGCAGAACATTTGCCCAAAGGACAAGCTACCGTTATTGGCTCTATTATCCGCGATAGTTTATTTGAAGGTAATGCGGAACGTGGTTATCAATCTACAGGTCTAACACCTGATAAACCAATTATGATGGTTATGGGGGGCTCTTTAGGTTCTAAAGCAATCAATGATGCGATTCGTCAAAATTTAGATTATTTATTGACAGAATACCAATTAATCCATTTAACGGGTAAAGGTTTAAAAGATGACTCTCTAACTCAAGACGGCTATGTCCAATATGAATTTGTAACGGATGAACTCAATGATTTATTAGCGATTACCGACTATGTTATTTCAAGAGCAGGTTCTAACTCAATTTTTGAATTTTTAGCTTTAAAAATACCGATGCTATTAATTCCCTTAACCGCTCAAGCTAGTCGTGGAGATCAATTATTAAATGCTCAAAACTTCCAAAATGAAGGATATGCCCTTGTTTTAAATGAAGAAGAATTGTACCCAGAAACGTTGAAAGAAAAATTAGTTGCTTTGACTGAACAAAAAGAGACAATGATTGCACAAATGAACCAATATCAAATCAGTAATTCCATTGAAGATTTTTATCAATTGATTACTCAATATGAAAAATAAACAAAATCAGGTAATGAAATGTTCTCTTTCTTTACCTGTTTTTTTCATACTCTTTACTTGACATTGGATTATGACAACTTTACAATCTAGTTATAAAGACTAGATGTAAGGAGGTGGCTATTTTATATGATAAAGTTACCGTATTGGCATCAATTGCCTGATTTAGATTTATATTTAGACCAAGTTTTAATTTTAATCAATGACTTGATAGTGGAACCCACATTGTCGGAAGAAAAAGGTTTAACAGCTTCAATGATTAATAATTATGTCAAACATCATCATATTGAAAAGCCAATTAAGAAAAAATACCGTAAAAGCCAAGTCGCTAGACTGATTGCGATAACTTTCCTTAAAAATGTATTTCCGATTCAACATATCAGTCAAACACTGAAGATGTTAAGTGAAGATTATGATTCGGAAACATTGTATAATGGTTTTGTCAAATGTTTAGCTAAAGATCAAAACAATGAAATCGAAGTCCCAGCAATTATTCAATCAGCTTGTCAAACAGTTATCTTATATTATCAAACACAAGCTCTTATTGCAGACTATAAAGGAGAAAAAAATAATGAACATGACACGATTTAAACCCAGTATTCAACTATCATTTGGTGAAGAAATTGGTAATAGTGTTTCGCATGGTGTAGCGGCTTTAGCCATGTTAATCCTCTTACCGATAACCGCCATTTATGCTTATGTCCATTATGACGTCACGGCCATTGTGGGTATGTCTATTTTTACAATCAGTTTATTTTTAATGTTCTTAGCTTCTACCATTTATCATTCAATGAGTTACGGTTCACCTCATAAATATGTCATGCGCATCATCGATCATAGTATGATTTTTATTGCGATTGCGGGGAGTTATACCCCGGTTGCACTTTCGTTAATTGGTGGCTGGTTAGGCATCGCAATTATCGTTTTACAATGGGGCATCACCATTTTTGGTATTTTATACAAAATATTCGCTAAAAAAGTCAATGAAAAGTTTTCCTTATTCCTTTACTTAATAATGGGATGGTTGGTCGTTTTTATTTTACCGGATGTGATTAAACATACGAGCGCTATGTTTCTAGCTTTAATGGTATTAGGGGGGCTGCTTTATACGATTGGTGCCCTCTTCTATGCTAAGAAAAAACCATACTTCCATATGATTTGGCATTTCTTTATTATTCTAGCTTCACTGGCTCATTATATTGCGATTGTCTATTTCATGATTTAATGACGCTGTGCAAATTTTTTAAATTCTGTTCAGGAATACCTATTTAATTCAAAGCGCAGTGGTTGAGTGGTATCAAAATGCGTCTTAATGAGGTTAAAGATAAATTTGCT
>NZ_KV805609.1:0-3328 GCF_001811625.1 Globicatella sp. HMSC072A10
AGCGAAAATCATTCGATTTTCTACTTCTGGTCCACTCCCGATGTCTCATGGTTATGCGGAATAGATAAAAAAGTGAACATTATTGATTTTCTATTCTTGCTTAAACTTATTTATTATTTGGAATTATGAAAGGATGGAGCCATGACAAATCCAGTAATTATGCAATATTTTGAATGGTATTTACCTGATGATGGACAGCATTGGAATCGTTTAAAAGAAGATGCTCAACACTTAAAAGATTTAGGAATTAATCAAGTTTGGATGCCACCCGCTTTTAAAGCAACAGGCACTAATGATGTAGGATACGGTGTTTATGATATATATGACCTCGGTCAGTTCGATCAAAATGGATCTGTTCGAACTAAATATGGTACCAAAGATGAATATCTAGCTGCCATTGATGCCCTTAAGGAACAAGGGATTAAACCCATTGCTGATATTGTTTTGAATCACAAAGCTAATGGCGATGAAAAAGAGGCTTTCATGGTGTTAAAAATGGATCCTAATAATCGTCAAAAGCCATTATCTGAACCTTATGAAATAGAAGCTTGGACTCATTTTTATTTTCCAGGAAGAAATAAAACTTATAGTGATTTTGAGTGGCATTGGTATCATTTTACCGGTACCGATTATGATGCGCGTAATGATGAAACAGGGATTTATTTGATTCTCGGGGATAATAAAGGATGGGCAAACGGGGACTTAGTTGATATGGAGAATGGTAACTTCGATTATTTAATGTTTACGGATATCGATTTTCGACATCCTGAGGTAAAAGAACATTTATATCAATGGGCTCATTGGTTTATTCAAGAAACTGGGATTCAAGGTTTTAGATTAGACGCAATTAAGCATATCGATGCTGATTTTATGAAGAATTTTATAGAATACATCCATGATAATACGGATGAGGAATTCTTTATTTTTGGAGAATACTGGAATCCTGATGTCAATGCGAAAGAGGTTTATTTAGCTCAAACAGACTATGAAATTGATTTAGTGGATGTAGGACTACATATGAATTTTCATGTAGCAAGTAAAAATGGCAATCATTATGATTTATCGACTATCTTAGATGACACTTTAATGGAAAAGAATCCTTTTGAAGCGGTCACTTTTGTTGAAAATCACGATACTCAAAAAGGTCAAGCCCTACAGTCTTATGTGGAAGATTGGTTTAAACCTTCTGCATATGCGATGATCCTATTAATGCAAAATGGTCAACCATGTGTATTTTATGGTGATTATTATGGAGTTAATCATGATCAATTTGGTCAACCTAAGCTTCAATGGATTTTAGATAAATTATTATATTTACGGAAAGAATATGCCTATGGTGAAGAAAACCGTTATTTTGAACATCCAAATTGTATCGGGTGGACACGATTGGGAACCGAAGACCATCCAAATGCTTTGGCAGTTGTTATCAGTAATGGAGATGAAGGTTGGAAAAATATGAACGTTGGCACTTTAAATGCTGGTAAAGTATTTATCGATTATTTAGGTCATCATGATGCACAAATTACGATTGATGAGAATGGTAATGCGGATTTTCCAGTAAGAGCTGGCAGTGTTTCTTGTTGGGTTGAAAAATAAAAAATGTCACAAAAAAGCTCTAGAGATAGGTTCTTTATCGAACAAGTCTCCAGAGCTTATTTTTTTCAATGAAATTATTTTATTATTTTAATAGTTTTTCAAATTCATCAGCCACAAATTGTACATGGGTTCCAATAATAACTTGAGCAGTTGTTTTACTTGGTTTTAAGATACCAGGAGAACCTGCAGCTTTAATTTTAGCATCGTCAATAATGCTAGAATCTTTCACGTTTAATCTGAGGCGAGTTGCACAGAAGGTCATGTCCTCTATATTTTCATTTCCACCTAAAGCATCAAAGATTTTTTTAGCGGTACGAGCATAGTCAGAGTGTGTTCCTGTAGCTTCAGCATCAAGATTATCCTCTTCTATACCATCAGCGACGACATCTTCACGACCCGGTGTTTTTAAATCGAATTGATCGATGGCCCAACTAAATGCAAAGTAATAGATCGCAAAAAATACTAAACCTAATGGAATTAACATAATAATATTTGTTGCATAAGGTACTCTAAATGAAAGAATATAGTCAAGTACTCCAGCAGAGAAACCAAAACCGGCAAACCATTTTAATGATGCTGTGATGAATAGTGAAAGACCTGTTAAACCAGCATGAATTAAATATAAAGCGGGTGCTGCAAACATAAATGAGAATTCTAATGGTTCTGTTACCCCAGTAACAAAGCTAGCTGTAGCTGCTGCAATGAATAATGAAGCGACCACTTTTTTATTTTCAGGACGTGCTTTGCGGTACATTGCTAAAGCCCCGCCAGGTAAACCAAACATCATAATTGGGAAGAAACCAGCCATGTAGCGGCCTGTTTCACCAACAACTCCGCCTAATTCTGGTGAACCCCAGAATTTACCAAGATCATTGATACCAATCGTATCAAACCAGAAAACAGCATTTAAAGCGTGGTGTAATCCTGTTGGAATTAATAAACGGTTAAAGAAACCAAATAAACCAGCACCAAAAGCGCCTAATTTAGACATTCCAGTACCAAAAGCAATTAATCCTCCATATACAGCTGGCCAAATAAAGAATAAAACCAGTGAGGCTACAATCGCCATTAATGACGCCATAATAGGTGCCAATCGTTTACCACTGAAGAAAGCAAAAGCAGTTGGTAGTTGAACATTATGGAATTTATCAAAAGCAAAGGCACCGATTAAACCGGATAAGATACCAGTAAAGGCATTGGCAATTTTACCAAAAGCAGGTGAAACTTCTTCTACTGGCATAGAAGTTAAGTTTGCAACAGAATCTGTATTTAATAAAGTAGTGATGGTTAACCATGCGACTACCCCTGCAATAATTGAAGCACCATCTTGCTTTTTAGTCATACCATAAGCAACCCCCATTGCGAATAGCAATGGTAAATTATCAATAAGGGCGCCCCCAGCTTTAATAAAGAAGTTAGCCACTGGACTACCTGCTCCCCAACCGGTTGGATCAATCCAGTAACCAATACCCATTAATAACGCACCGGCTGGTAATACTGCCACTGGAAGCATTAATGAACGACCAATACGTTGTAAATATTTCATCATAATAATTTCCTCCTAAACGGGATAATAAATAATAAATGCAAAAAAGCGGTGTAAATACGGTCCTCCTTTCCTAAGAATACCACTTTAATAATTTAATTATAACGATACTATAAAGCGTTTTCAATATAATTTTATTATATTTTTTATCAATTTTAGTCAAGTCCATAATATTGTGTAAAAATA
>NZ_KV805610.1:0-19356 GCF_001811625.1 Globicatella sp. HMSC072A10
CGTTCAACACAATTGTGTTGAACGACCAAAAAATCCGTGACCCACACCATTTGACAAAGAGCCGGTTTTCATACCAAAAAAGCCGAATAGCAACTACCGTTACTACTCGACTATGTTATCTTGACATCATGTCTTTAGCTTTTACTTTCGCACAAGAATAACAAAGCATTCTAACTTGAGTGATGATTTAGCCCTTTTCGGTTTATCATCCTTCGTTCAATAAGCTACGATAAATATCTAAATACTGCTGAGTTGGTTGTTGCCAACTAAAATCTTTTTCCATCGCTTGACGAACTAAACCAGCCCAATGATCGGGTCGCTGATAGTAGACGGTTAATGCACGATAAATCGTTGTTAATAAATTCCAACTATTAAAGCCATTAAAGCTAAATCCAGTGCCTTCGCCTGTATATTGATTATACGGCTGGACCGTGTCTTTCAATCCGCCTGTTTCATGAACAATTGGCAAAGTACCATAACGCATCGACATCATTTGTGACAAACCACATGGTTCAAAGGCACTTGGCATTAAGAACATATCACTACCAGCATAAATTAATTGTGCCGTTTTTAAGTCAAATTTGATTAAACTCTTCATTTTATCCGGATATTTTTGTTCGAAATATCTAAACGAATGTTCAAAGCGCTCCTCACCCGTACCTAATAAAACGATTTGTACTTCAGCTTGACTCAGTAATTCCTCTAAACGTTCTTCGATTAATTGGAATCCTTTTTGATCGGTTAATCGTGAAACCATGCCAATAATCGGTACATCGTCGCGTACTGGTAAACCAACAGTTTCTTGTAATGCTTGCTTATTCGCTTTTTTCCCTGATAAGTCATCGACATTAAAGTGATGAGGAATCAATGGGTCTGTTTCAGGATTATTGATATCATAATCAATTCCATTAATGACACCCCGAACTTTCCACTGATTATAAAGCAAGGCGCCTTCTAATTGTTCTCCAAATTCAGGTGTCATGATTTCTTTAGCATAAGTGGGACTTACCGTTGTCACAATATCGGAAAAATTAATCGCTCCTTTCATAAAGTTTACGCGATCTTTCCATTGTAAACCATCGTGAGTATAGGTATTATAACCTGTTCCAAAAATATTCGGTAAAATGCTTGGTTCAAAAATTCCTTGAAAGCGTAAATTATGAATGGTGAAAACTTTACGAATATGACGTAAACGATTTTTCCAATGATAACGGTCCACTAATAAGACCGGGACCATCGCTGTATGCCAATCATTACAATGAACAATATCGGGTATCCAATCGATTACTTCTAACATTTCAATAATCGCAGTTGAAAAGTAGCCAAAACGCTCCCCATCATCCCATTCACCATACAATGAACGGCGATCAAAATAACTTAAATTATCAATAAAATAATAGGTTACGCCTTCTAATTTCAGTGATTTAATCCCACAATAAACATTTTTCTCTCCTAGTTGGAATCTAAAATGACGGATTTCTTCTAATTGATCCTTATATTCTTGTGACATTTGCACATAATTAGGTAATACAACACGAATATCGACACCTTGCTTAGCTAATTCTTTAGGCAAAGCATAGGCAACATCACCTAATCCTCCCGTTTTAAAAAACGGTGCTGCTTCTCCCGAAGCGAATAATACTTTCATTGTCATGAACTACACCTACGCTTCTACTACTGTATTTTTGCCAATCACTTTAATATTATCCGGCGTCCCAATTACTTTAGCACCTGGTTTAATCGAACATGCTTTATCAACAATGGCATATTCCACTTGTGCACCTTCCCCAATCGTTGTTCCTTGGAAAATCACACTTTCTTTCACTACAGCATCTTTATGGACATATACCTTACGATTAATGACTGAACGCGTCACTTCACCATCAATTCTAACCCCTGTACCAATAATCGATTCCGTTACTTTTGAATCATTATCATAGTAGCTTGGTACACCATTTTTAGTCTTGGTTAATATTGGTTGACTTGTATAGAATAATGAATTGAATTTAGAACGGTCTAACATATCCATATTCGCTTGATAGAAACGATCCATCGTTTCGACATTAGCTGAATAACCGGTATATTCGTATACATTGACTGTATAATCCAATAAGTATTTTTCAATTAAACTATCAACTTCTTGATAATTGCCTTCCGCTTCTGCTCGTTGCATAATTTCATTCATTTTATCAACACTTAAAATATACATATTTAAGTTCACATTGACTTTTTCGCCCACACTCGCTTCTTTTAGTGGTACGACGTCTACTAATTGTCCATATTCATCTAATTTAAGATTCATATCAACAGTATAGTCACGAACTTTATCTAAAATAACGGGTTTATAAACCGTTGTAATATCGGCTTCACTGTCAATGTGATGCTTGTAAACCGCTCGAATATCAACATTGGTAATCATTTTTGAACCGGAAACAAATACATATTCTGCATTGGCACGTTTCATAAAGATGCGATGATTATCATAAAAATCATCCCCACCATGCTCGCGTAAATGACGTAATTTCCATGTTTGTTGAGAAAATGTAAAAATTCCACCCGAAATTTGCGAGTCAAAATTCCAAGAGTCACCTGAACGAATATGGTCATATACCGCACGTCCAGACTCTGAAATAAATAAGGCACATGAATCAATTTCTGCATGGGCGATACTTGATAAAGAGAAGTCTACTACTCGGTAACGACCGGCAAATGGTAGCGCCGCAATCGGACGAAGATGGGTTAACGGTTTTAATTGATCTTCATTTTCTGTTAAGTTAACAATCGCACATAATTTATTCTTCACCATCGTTTTTCGGACCTCCTATTACTTCTTCATACCCTACAACAGCAATTTCATCTTTAGTACCTACCACTGAAGCACCATCCGCAATCACCGCATTCTCACCAATAATCGCATATTCAATCGTACAATTTTCACCAATCGTAACACCTGACATAACTAATGAGTCACTTACTTTAGATCCTTTACCAACTTTAACATTTAATGAAAGAATCGAATGTTCGATATCTCCGGCAATATAACAACCGTCAACAACTAATGAGTCACTTAATTTAGCATCTGCTGTAATGAATTGTGGTGGTGTCACAGGATTATTAGTATAGATACGCCAGTCATCTTTTGATAAGTTTAACGGGTGATCTGGAGATAATGTTTCCATATTAGCTTCCCATAAACTTTCAATTGTTCCAACATCTTTCCAATATCCTTCAAATGGATAAGCGAAACAATTTTCCCCATTATCTAAATAAGCTGGAATCACATTTTTACCAAAGTCTTCCATTTCACGGGCTTTTGCTTGGTCTTCCACTAAATATCTTCTTAATGTTTTCCAATTAAAGATGTAAATACCCATCGACGCTAAATTGCTTTTTGGTTCTTTTGGTTTTTCTTCAAATTCAATAATACGGTTCGCATGGTCCGTATTCATAATTCCAAAACGTGAAGCTTCTTTAATAGGGACTGGTATCACACCGACTGTTAAAGTCGCATTATTTGCCTTATGATTTTCTAACATTTCAGAATAATCCATTTTATAAATATGGTCGCCTGAAAGGACTAAAACATACTCTGGATTAATCGAATCAATATAAGAGATATTTTGATAAATCGCATTGGCTGTTCCTTTAAACCATTTTTCACCGTCGGAAGAAGAATAAGGTTGTAAAATAGTCGCACCTGAGTTACGTCCGGTTAAGCCCCAAGCAGCTCCATTACCAATATGCTCATTTAGTTCAAGTGGTTGGTACTGAGTGACAACCCCTACTCTTTTAATGCCAGAATTAATACAGTTACTCATTGCATAATCGATAATCCGATATTTACCGCCAAACGGTACAGCTGGTTTGGCTATATGCTTAGTAAGTACTCCTAAACGAGTTCCTTGGCCCCCAGCCAAGATCATAGCTAACATTTCTTGTTTCATGCAAATCACTGATTACTATGTAAAGGCGCCTTACATATTCTGTAATCTCGCTCCTTCCTTATTTATTCACGCCATAGACTCTTTTCGGTTGTAAATAAATGACTGATAATGGAGGTAAATCTAATTCAATCATGAAAGGTTCACCATTTTGTGGTCCCTCTTTCGTTTTATAAATCGGATGCTCCTCAGTTCTTTGACCGCCATATTTTACCTCATCCGAATCTAATGATACTTGATATTGTCCCTTATAAGGCACCCCAATTGGTGTGTTATGTTGCCATTTATTTTCAAAATTACAAGCAACAATGACAAAATCACGTGGTTGTTTACCTTGTCGGATTAGCGTTAAATAGCCGTCGTCATAAGCGTCCGCTTCTAATACTCTTAATCCAGCTTCTTCATGATCTAATTGATGCATTGCTTTATGCTCAACGACAAAATGATTTAAATCCTTAACAAATTGTTGATACTCACTATTATATTCTCTCGTTAAATCAATCCATTCTAATTCAGAATAATAGCGCCATTCCAGATATTGTCCTAATTCATTCCCCATGAAGTTTAACACTTTCCCAGGTTGAGCTGCCATATAGCCTTGCATTAATCTTAAGGTCGAAAATTGTTCGTAACGAGTACCAGGAATTTTTCCTAGTAATGAATGTTTTCCATGCACGACTTCATCATGTGAATACGGTAAAATATAGCGTTCTTTATATTGATACATAAAGACAAATGTAATTAATTGTAAATTTTTAGGACGTTCATATGGTGGTAATTCGAAGAAACGTAAGGTATCGTTCATCCATCCCATATTCCACTTATAATCAAAGCCTAAACTATCTGGTAAGTCTAATGACCCAGTAATATGTTCACGGTTAGAACTTTCTTCTGCCATCATATAGACGCCTGGGCATTCTTCATGGACTGTTTTATTTAATTTTCTTAAAAACCCAATTCCTTCAATATTCTCATTACCGCCATAAATATTGGGGGTCCAAGGTCCTTGATCAAAATCAAGAAATATCATATTAGAAACAGCATCCACTCTGATACCATCAATATGAAATTCTTTTAGCCAAAACATCACATTCGAGATAAGGAAACTATGAACTTGTGTTTTTCCTAAATCAAAATTTAACGTTCCCCAGCCAACATTTGTTGCACGATTGACATCTTGGTATTCAAACGTTGGAGTCCCATCAAAATAAGCTAAGGCATACGCATTGCGACAAAAATGACCAGGTACCCAGTCTAAAAATACACCAATCCCATTCTCATGGGCTAAATTCACAAAATATTTTAATTCACTAAAACGTCCAATCCGTCCAGCAACACCAAAGTATCCAGTAATTTGATAGCCCCATGAAGCTTCCAGTGGATGATCCATAATCGGCATTAATTCAATATGGGTATAGCCCATCTCTTTGACATATGGAATTAAACTATCCGCTAATTCGTTTAAAGTATAATAGCGACCGTCAGGATGTTGTTTCCAACTCGTTGCATGAACTTCATAAATATTTAACGGTTGTTCAAATTTATTAACACGTTCCCGACGAGACATCCATTGGCCATCAGTCCAATTAAAATCTGGTAAATCTTCAATAATAGTGGCATCTTTCGGTGCAACTTCAAAGCGATAACCAAAAGGATCCATCTTATATTCAATATAGCCATTACCGTGATCAATACCATATTTGTAACATTGCCCTGCAGCAGCATTCACTACGAAAACACTCCAAACACCGCCTTCTAAGCGTTCCATTTGCGTTCGATTCCAATGGTTAAAATCCCCAGTGAGAAAGACATTATACGCATTAGGTGCCCAGACCGAAAATAAATAGCCTGTTTGGTCGTTCACCACTGTTTTTTTACTACCTAAAAATTTATAAGCGTCCCGATGAACGCCGGTATTAAAAAAATAAACATGATCGGTCATGTTATCCATTAATGTAGTGTCGATTTCAATCATCCCCCTTACTATAACTATATTTTCATTATAATATTAATTTATGGCCATGTAAACGAAAGTTACAGTTTTCCTAATGAAAATATAATAATTTACGTGTTTTTTACATAATAGATTCATCAACTTACAAAATTTGATGTTAATTCATTATACCATATTTCTGATAGCGTTTACAATCTATTTCTGGCTTTTTCTTTTTTCCATGGTTTTATCTCGTGCAAGAATAAAAAAATGAATCATTATTTTCAAACTTAAGCTGTTTTAATAATGATTCACTATAATAAATAAGTTTATGAAATTCTTTTGAATGCAAGACACTCCTTTTGAAAATGATTAACTTTTTCAATGAGTGTATGCAGTAATTTGCTTACAGTCTCATGATAACTTTCATTTTGCTGAAAATAAAAAACAATACTTAATGGGGCTATTAAGGAGATATGTTGTTGCTGTTCTAAGAACTGTGGCAGTTGACTAGCAACACTCACATCTTCACATTCAAAGATTAAGCTTTGTTGATCTTTTAACACTATTTGAACTGTTAAATAGGTATTTTCACTAGGTGAAGAATAGACAATTTCCATTTTTTGAGAGATACCGAGTTCAAATGAATCGATTTGATCGTACTTCACAGAAAGGAGTGGCTCTAAATTCTTTTTTTGAAAGAACGAATTCATTTGATACAATTCAAGATTATCTTGTTCAAATGCCAGATAATAAAGTGGTAAGGTCTGGATGGCATTTTTAGGAAATAATCGCCCTTCAATTTCAATAATCGTCGGTATTAGAGGCTAAGCATAAACTTGATAAGTTTAGTTAAGATTACTGTTCCTTAATTAATAGCGCAGTGGTTGAGTGGTCTCAATCTGCGTCTTAAGGAGGTTAAAGATAAATTTGGTAAATTCAATCGAGTTATTGTTATTAAATTAATAGCGCAGCGGTTGAGTGGTCTCAATCTGCGTCTTAAGGACTTGTTTGAGACCAACTCAACTGTGCGGGGAAAGACTTGTTTAAGACCTACTCAACTGTGCGGGGATAGCCCTACGAAGCGAAAATCATTCAATTTTCTACTTCTGGCCAACTCCCTCCTTTAACATTTTTAAATCCATATTTATCACCTCATGTTTGCTAAAAAATAATATCGCCGTTAAAAGTTATCTCTCGCCTTTCTTAATTCGATAAAACTTTTAAGATTAGGCGCCATCATCATTAAATTGATGTCTCGCTCTAAACCAATGGTAGAGGGTAAGGTCTTAAGGTTATCTGCCCGCAATTGCTCAACCAATTGTAAAGCCGATTGTAACACTAGATTATCGGGTTCCATGCTATTAGCAAATTTTAAATTAGTCAAGGTATATTCATGACCAGCATAGACTTTGACTTCATCAGCTAATGATTCAAAATATTTTAGCGCATCATATTGCGCATGATAATCTTGAGTGAAGACTCGTCCACAACCTGCCGAAAATAAAGCATCTCCACAAAACAGGTGTTGATTATCCATTAAAAAGCTAATATGTTCTGCCGTGTGACCAGCCGTTTTTTTAACTTTAAATTGATGTTGATTGATTTCAAACTGCTGACCATCTGATACTATATAAGTCGTTCCTTCTACTTCAACTGGCCCATAGACAGGTGCGTCAGGATAGTTTGATAACAACTCTTTCACCCCACCTGTATGATCGTCATGGTGATGGGTAATGAGTACCGCAGTTAAAGGTAATTGATGCTCTGTTAAAAAATCAAGCACTGGTTGAGCCTCTCCAGGATCAACGACAATCGCCCCATTAGCTTCTTTGATAACCCATATATAGTTATCCGTCAATGCATTAATCGCTATTATTTCCATTATAAAACCTCCTCAAATTTACTATTTGGTCGATGCTTTAAATATTGAATACCATTATAAAAGGTATAGCCTGTTATGATAAAAGCTAGCGCATCTGCAAATGGCGCAGCATAGACAATCCCTTCTAAGCCCCATAATCGAGAAAAGATGATAATGGCAGGAATTAAGAAAATCAATTGTCGAGTCAGTGTTAAAAACATCGCTTTTTTTGAACTACCAATCGCTTGGAAGAAATTGGCTCCCAATATTTGAAAACCAACTACCGGCAAACATAATAACCACGCGTGTAATGCTGGTTTAGTAAAGGCCATTAATTCAGGACTCTTATTAAACAAACCAATAATAAGCTCTGGGAATAAGCGAGTCAGAATCCATCCGCCTGTCGTAATCACTGTCGCTGCCATCATTGCTAATTTTTCAGCAGTAATGATACGCGAGTATTGTTTGGCACCGAAGTTAAAACTAACAATCGGTTGAACCCCTTGATTAATCCCAATCACCGGCATCACCAAGAAAGTGGTAATACTATTAACGACACCCATTCCAGATACAGCAATATCCCCGCCATATGTCAGTAAGGCTTTATTAAGCATTAAGTTAAGAATCGAATTACCAATATTAGTTAAAAAGTTTGGTAGTCCTAATGCCATAATATTCCAAACATCATGCCACTTCCACTTCAATTCGCTTAAACGAATATGATGCGTATTTTTAGGGTTCATAAAATAAAATAAAGTCCAACTCATTGAAATAAATTGAGAAATAATCGTTGCCGATGCAGCGCCGGCCATGCCCATCTTCAATCCAAAAATAAAAATAGGATCTAAGAGAATATTAGTTCCGGCTCCGAAGAACATCGTCATCATTGCTAATTTAGGCTGTCCATCCGCACGTAAAAAATTATTCATACCTAATCCTAAAATTTGAAAAATAGACCCAAAATAAATAACGCGCATATAAGCTGCCGAATAAGGTAAAATGGTCTCGCTAGCACCAAATAATACTAATAATGGCTCTAAAAACATCGTACCAACCAGCATAAATAACGCACCCGAAGCGATTAACAAGACAAAAGCGGTATTTAACGCCTGTGTTGCCCCTTCTTCATTTCGTTCACCTAATCGAATAGAAAATAAAGTAGCGCCACCAACCCCAAAAAGTAAGCCGATTGATAATTGTAAGATCATAATAGGAAATCCAATCGTAATCCCTGCTAACCCATTAGCTCCTAATTCAGGGGCATTACCAATAAAAATTCGGTCGATAATATTATATAAAGCATTCACAACCATCCCGATGATCGCTGGAATTGAAAATTCTACCAACAATTGTCCAATCGGTGCTGTTCCTAAACGTCTATTTCTTTCTTGCATTCACTTCACTCCATCTATTCACTTTATTATTGTTGATTATCTTATTATTTCTTTACTAAATCAACATAGCTTCTCATAAAAAAATACCAATGATACCGATAATTTTTTGTCTCATTATTGAAAAGCACATTTGCCTAGTCATTACTTCTTTTGGCAAGACGAATATCACTGACTCCATTTGCAAATATAGTAACAAATTATCTTAAAATTAAGCTTACTGATTTAGTTTTAAGAATCCGCCGTTATGTTTGGGTACTGTCAAATGAACAGTCCCATATTAAAAATGCACCTTATCAATCACTGTCCCTTTTTATCAAACGATTAACCTGATTTTTAAGTGACGCCATCATAGGGCTTTATTAAAAATTAGTCTTCCATTTTGCTTTAATATTAAAGGTAGCTAACACTTTGTTTTTGAGAAAGATATCATTTTTGGCATAGATGTCTCCTACCCTCCTTCAATTATAAACGATTATTAATAGCCTAACCTTTTATTATGAAAGCTGCTTTTATATAACTGGCTAATATAATCAAATCCTAATCATATTATGCCATATCTTGATGAATATTACTTAAATAATGATTGATAATGTCAATAAAGTAGCCTGCAAATGTCCAAATAGTTATAAATGATCAATATTGTGCTTCTTTTTGACCATTTAACATCCAGAAGCAACATTCGAATCCTCCTTTTTGAGAATCTTTTGCTAAAATTGAACTACCAAATTAACATTAAAATAAAAATCATTCCACACCTAACTGATAAAACACAAAAAAATAGGTAGAAGCAAAAAATTAACGTTTTACTTCCTAACCTATCCTACAATCAAAAAAAATACTTATTTTTCTTAAATATTGAGTACTATCTTGAATCGCTTCTGGCAGTTTAAATGATACTATTGAATGAAGGCTTCTATTTCATCAATTTGCAGTGATAATGATTCTAAGCCACCGCCTGCTAAATACCATAAATCACTGGTTAAAGCATTAATCGCCTCATGTTGACTGGCTGTGGTTTGCGCTATTAATTCATTCGTAAGAAAGTCATTATTCTTGGTTTTATCACCACCAATAGCCGCCGTACGATCTAAGTAAAAAATACGTTCCGGATTTAAGCTTAAAATACCTTCATAGCTCATCTCTTGACCATGAGTCGCATCTTCAATACTATAATCTACAGCTTTAAAACCTAATACTTGGTGAATTAAAGCAAAGCGAGAATTCGCTGAAAAAGCAGAAAGATTACCTTCATTTAACATCAGTACTAAAGTTGTTTGATTTTGATTGGCAACCATCTGCTTAACTTGTGCAACTTTTTCTTCAAGACTAGAAATAATCGCTTCGGCTTTCTCTGTTTGATTAAAAATGGCTGCTATATTTAAGTTTGTTGATTTAAATGATTCCCAAAATCGAGTATTATCTATATGACTGACAAATACCGGAGCAATTTGACTTAGTTCTTTGGCTAATGCTTCTGTTCGACCCGTTGCAATAATTAAATCCGGTGCTAATTCCGCAATCGTTTCTAAATTTGGCTCTTTTAAAGAACCAATATCAGTAATCTTTTCTGATAATGTTCCTAAATAGGATGGAACATTCTTTTTAGGTGCACCCACGACTAATTCCTCTAAACCTAAAGCTTTCAAAGTATCGTATTCTGAATAGCCTAACACGACTACCCGTTCAGGTGTCTGATCAAAGACCAATTCTGTTCCTAAACTATCGGTAACCTTCACTTCTGCTGCTTGAATCTTTACCATACCTGCTAATAAACTTACAAAAGCTAATAATAATACAACTAGTTTTTTCATCATATTCCCCTTTTTCTTTATTGTTCTGAATCATCATAAAAATTAATAATGGGATACGGATAGTGTTCAATCCGTTCAACTTTTATGCCATATAATGGTTCTAATATCGTTGGGGTCATGATGTCATTGACACAACCTTGGGCATAGATTTTGCCCTCTTTCATCGCAATGACATAGTCAGCAAATTGAGCAGCGATGTTTATATCATGCACAATCATCACAATCCGTTTTTGATATTGTACGACTAATTTTTTTAATAAACTCATCAGGCTAATGGTTTGACTAATATCTAAATTATTTAATGGCTCATCCAGTAATACAAATTCCGTATCTTGTGCCATAATCATTGCTAATAATACCCGTTGCCGTTGACCGCCTGATAATTCATCAATGTAGCGATCAGACATTTCGGTAAGATTTAAATAAGCTAAACATTCACTAACTTTTGTCCGATCTTCAGCTGTCAGTTTACCTTTGCTGTAAGGATAACGTCCAAATTCAACAAATTCTCGTACTGTCAATTTAACGTCAAAATGCGATTGCTGCTTTAAGATGGACACTCTTTTAGCAAAGGAATCTCGTGACCATTCACTTAACCCTTTTTGATCTAAGGTGATGGTTCCTGCATCCGCTTGCTCCAAACGACTCATAATATTCAGTAAGGTTGACTTACCTGCGCCGTTGGGCCCAATAATGGCAGACAATTTTCCCTTAGGGATTTCTAAGACGACATCATCTAAAACCACTTGTTTTTTGGCGCCATGAAGATAGCCTTTCGTAATATTCGTGATAATCATTTAAAAACCCTCTCTTTCTTAAATAATAATAGGAAAAACATCAAACCACCGATACCTTCAATCATAATATTTAAATTAAATTGTAAATTTAACACACGTTCAATTAATAACTGTCCGCCTAATACCATCATCAATCCGAACAAAATTCCAATAATTAATCGATCTAAATGATGGTGTTTAGGCGTTAAATAATAGGTAATATTGGCTACCATGAAGCCTAAAAATGTCAGGGGTCCCACAAAGGCCGTAGCGGTTCCTAACATCAACACAATGAATAACAAAAGGCGCTTCGTTTCTTTTTGAATGTCCACGCCCAATGTTAACGCAGTAGTTTTTCCTAAATGATAGACATCCAATAAATAACGTTTATAAAAAAAGTATCCATTAGACAGTATCGCAATCATCAAAGCAATCCCCAACAATTCTTTCGAAACAGATTGAAAAGAAGCAAACAAACGGCTTTGTAAAGCTAAATATTCATTAGGATCCATCAATACTTGAAAAAAAGTACTCAAATTTCGTAAAACGGTACCAAAAATCATGCCAATCATTAACCAAATCGATTCATTAAGCGTTGACAGCCAATTAATTTTGGCTAGATATAATGATAAATAAAAGATACTGAGCATTAGCCCTAATTGAATTAAAAATAAGATAATCGAATGATCCATCAACTGCCTTAAATAATGATGTCCCATAAAATAGATAAAGGATTGGATTAAAACATAGACAGCATCCATACCAATGATACTTGGCGATAAATAACGACTATTAACAATGGTTTGAAAGACAATGGTTGGTGGCACAATCAACAAGATAACGATTAAAAGGCTTAGTAACTTGGTTAATCTTGCTTTTTGAACATAAGCGGTTAATTGAAAGAAATCCAAACCAATATAAAGCATGGCTAATCCTAATACTAAAACTAATAAAGTCAATACGCGCTTTTTCATGATTGCCACTCCCTTCTTTTTAAAACAATCCATAAGAAGAGACAACCACCCAATACCGAAATAATAACCGAAACTGGAATTTCGTACGGACGAATCAATGACCGAGCCATTAAATCACAAACAAGAACAAACAAACTGCCGCTGACCATTACCATTGGCACTGATTTTTGTAAATTATCCGAATAAAATAGTCGCACTAAATTAGGAATGATGACCCCAATAAAGGGTAAGCTCCCAACAGTCATGACATTAACTGCAGATATTAAAGCGACAATCGCAATCACTAAATAACGCATCGCATCATAATGAATGCCGACGTTTTGTGAAGCGGAACGTCCTAATTGCATGATCGTTAAAGGGCGAACTATCAATGGTAAGGTCATCAGGACGATCAATGTTAACCACAACCATTCATAGCTTCCTTTTTGAATTAAAGCAAAATTCCCTTGTTGCCATGAACTGATACTTTGCACTAGATCAAAATGATAAGCAATTGCGGATGCAAATGAACTAATTAATTGACCAAAAATCATCCCAAATAAAGGAATGGTCCAAGCTTCTTTCACTTTAATTCTAGTAATCAGCATAAAAAAGAATACAGTGAATATTATCGCACTTGTAAATGAAGCTAACATTTTGCTACCAATTGTTACCTCTGGCGATAACCACAAACTCAATAACAAGCCTAATTTAGCCGCTTCAACCGTTCCCACGGTAGAAGGCGCTGCAAACCGATTTTGAGAAATGACTTGCATTAATAAACCGGCTAAACTCATACTACTCCCCGCTAAAATAATGCTAACGGTTCGTGGTACCCGTGCTTGCCAAAAAATTAAATGCGAGCGTTCATCCCATTGTAATAGACTTTCAAATCTTAAATTTTCAGGTCCCATCAATAAAGACGCCACCACGAGTCCCAAAAACAAACTATATAGAATTGACTTTTTCATGCTGACCTCCCCATCAGTTTTTACTCCATAACTATAACACATTATTTCACAAGTTTGTGCGTTTTAACTAAATAAGAATAATTCCAAAATAGCATAAAATAATTTTATATTTTGCTATAATAACCAATGTAACGCTTTAATATCTAGGTTTCATGCCATTTAACACTTAATTAAACTTTGTGAAAAGATCATTATATTAAGGCATAAAAAATAGTATGTCGTACTCATAAAAATACAACATACTATAAAAATTATTGATACAGTTTAACAAACGGTTTTAGGAGTGAACCAGAAGTTGAAAACTAAATTATTTTCGCTTCGTTTGTTCTTCTCCATAAAAGTTGGGAGGGGGGTCTCAAACAAGTCTTCAAGATTCGGTTGAGGCCACTCAACCACTGCGCTTATAATTAGCGCGCAATAACTTGACTGATTTTTTCAAAGTTATTCTCAGCTACCTAGAGACACGGTTTGAGGCCACTCCACCCTGTACTTTTGATTATCGATTATCAACTTGATTGCAGGATGCCCAGCCTATAATTGGCGAAGATGCGCGATTCTTTCTTGGACTGCTGCTAATTGTTGTTCATAATCAACTTGTTTTGCACGCTCAGCTTCCACTACTGCTGCTGGGGCTTTGGCTACGAAGCCTTGATTACTTAATTTTTTAACAACGCGATCCACTTCTTTTTCAAGTTTCACTACTTCTTGTTCTAAACGTTTGATTTCATCTTCGATTTTAATTAAGCCTGCTAGCGGCATTAAAATTTGCGCAAATGGTAATGTTTGAGACACTACTTCTTCTGGTGCGTTCGGAGCTAAGGCAATTTCTAAAGCTTCAGGATTACAGAAGCGTTCAATATAAGCTTTATTGGCTGTTAATAAATCCATTGTCGCTTCATCATTCGCTTTGATGAATAGGTCCACTTTCTTAGATAATGGCGTATTCATTTCATTGCGAATCATGCGCACTGCGCGGATAATCTCCATAACTTGTTCCATTGCTTTTTCTGATTCAGCATCACGATAGTTTTCATCTACTACTGGATACTTAGCCACCACAATTGATTGACCGGCTGGCGCGATTTGTTGCCAAATTTCTTCTGTAACGAATGGCATAATTGGGTGAGATAATTTTAAGATATTATCTAAAACATGAACTAAAATCGATTTGGTAGTGGTATTATCACGCGAATCATCTTGTAACTGTTCTTTCGTCATTTCAATATACCAGTCACAAAAATCATCCCAAATAAAATGATATAGCACTCGACCTGCTTCTCCAAATTCAAATTTATCGAATAAACGCGTCACATCTTCAATCACATTTTGTAAACGCGCCATAATCCAACGGTCTGCTAAGGTTAAATCTTCACCAATCTTAATATCTTCAATGGTCATCTCACCAACATTCATCAAGGCAAAACGACTCGCATTCCAAATCTTATTAATAAAGTTCCAAGCGGCTGATAATTTTTCTTCACTATAACGAACATCTTGTCCCGGAGCCGAACCATTGGCTAAGAACCAACGTAAAGCATCGACCCCAAATTCATCAATGACGTCCATTGGATCAATCCCATTACCAAGTGATTTAGACATTTTACGTCCTTCGCTATCACGAATCAAACCGTGTAATAAGACATTATTAAATGGTCTGCGACCAGTAAACTCTAATGATTGGAAAATCATCCGACTCACCCAGAAGAAGATAATGTCATATCCGGTTACCAATGTGTTAGTTGGGAAGTAACGGTCAAAATCAGCTGATTCTTCTGGCCACCCCATGGTAGAAAATGGCCATAAAGCACTTGAGAACCAAGTATCTAAGACGTCTTTATCACGTTCCCAATTCTCTTCATCTTCAGGGGCAACCTCTCCTACATAGACTTCGCCGGTTTCTTTATGATACCAAGCAGGAATTTGATGTCCCCACCATAATTGACGTGAGATAACCCAGTCGTGAACATTTTCCATCCAAGTTAAGAATGTTTGATTAAAGCGTGGTGGGAAGAATGATACTGCATCATCTTCAGACTGATTTTGAATGGTTCTTTCAGCTAATGGCTTCATTTTAACAAACCATTGCGTCGATAATATTGGTTCCACAACCGCTCCACTACGTTCAGAATGTCCGACACTATGTGGATGGTTTACAATTTTAACCATTAACCCTAATTCTTCAAGGTCTTTAACGATTTGTTTACGTGCTTCAAAACGATCTAATCCAGCATATTGACCCGCTTTTTCATTCATCGAACCATCTAAATTCATGACGTTTAAACGTTGCAAGTTATGACGATTTCCTAATTCAAAGTCATTTGGATCATGAGCGGGTGTTACTTTCATGGCTCCCGTTCCAAATTCTACATCGACATAATCATCGGCGATAATTGGAATTTCACGATTCATTAATGGTAACATCACGGTCTTACCTGTTAAATGTTGATAACGCTCATCTTCAGGATGAACAACCACTGCCGTATCACCGAGCATGGTTTCTGGACGTGTT
This sequence comes from Globicatella sp. HMSC072A10, assembly GCF_001811625.1. Lineage (NCBI taxonomy): Bacteria > Bacillati > Bacillota > Bacilli > Lactobacillales > Aerococcaceae > Globicatella > Globicatella sp. HMSC072A10. Next base: position 16,153 of record NZ_KV805610.1, read on the forward strand.
GTCGCAATTTCTAATACTTCATCACTACCCACAACCGGATAATTAATATGATAAAATGCTCCTTCAATGTCTTTATGAATGACTTCAATATCTGACAAAGCAGTCATCGCTTTCGGGTCCCAGTTAATAATATACTCACCACGATAAATTAAGCCTTTTTTGTATAACTCAACAAAGACACGATTGACAGCTTTATTAAGCCCTTCATCTAAAGTAAAACGTTCTCGAGAATAATCAACAGAAACACCCATTTTACCCCATTGTTGACGGATGGTTTGAGCATATTCTTCTTTCCAGTCCCATACTTGTTGGATGAACTTTTCACGACCTAAATCATGACGACTAATCCCCTCTTTAGCTAATTTTTCTTCCACTTTAGCTTGAGTCGCAATACCAGCATGGTCCATACCTGGTAACCATAAAGTATCATAGCCTTGCATTCTTTTTTGTCGGATAATCATATCTTGTAACGTGACATCCCAAGCATGACCTAAGTGTAACTTACCAGTGACATTTGGCGGTGGGATGACAATTGAATAAGGTTCCGCATTCGGGTCTTCAGAAGGTTTAAAGACACCTGATTCAACCCATTGTTGATATTTTCCCGCTTCTACCGCTTGCGGATTATATTTGGTTGACATTTCTTTTTTCATAAGAAACTTCCTTTCTTTCATTCATTGCGATTTACTGATTAAGTTGGTTGCTAATTATTTAAAAATAAAAAAGCGCCCCTTGTTGAACAAAGGACGTTTAAATAACGTGGTACCACCTAATTTTAGACACAAATCCGAGTATCTCTCCATGTTGTTAACACAGTATCTTCTGCGTAAAGTACTACTATTAGTTCACACTTTAAAGCTCCAAGCTACCTTCATCAACTATGAAAACTTTCACCGACTGTTTTCTCTCTGAAAAAGCGTTGACTACTCTTCTCTTCATCGCATTCATATTATGTTTTACATTCTAACAAAATAACCGGATAGTTTCAAGCACTAATCAAGCTTGCTACCACTTCATTCATCAAGTATTAGCGATTATTCTTGCTTAATGCCATCATGATATCAAAAGTTCGTCCATCAATAAATGAATCAATAATTAGTAGCGAATAGTTTTTACCAAGTTGAAATATATCTTAGAACCTTATGTTATATTTTTTAAAATAATATTTGAGGTTAATTGGCATCGCGTTAGGACAGCGAATAAACCACACAAGCACAGCGCTATCAAATAAACAAACTATAAAACTTGACTGAATGGATTAAGTTTATGATAGTCGCCTTTAAAAGATGTTCGATCCATCTCAACCACAGGACTAACAAAAAATAGATGGAACCAAAAATAAATTTTTTCGTTTTTACCTAGTTTCAGGACTTTTATTTTAGATTAATTTTGGTACAATGGTTAAATGAGTTATAGCGAGAGGAATGATAATATGAAAATTGGATTTGATAGTGAAAAGTATCTTGATGAACAAAGTCGATACATTATGGAACGTGTTAATCATTATGATAAATTATACCTCGAGTTTGGTGGAAAATTAATCGGGGATTATCATGCATCTAGAGTTTTACCTGGTTTCGATCCAGACGGTAAAATTAAGCTATTATACCGTTTACGTGAACAAGCTGAAATTATCATTTGTATTTATGCCGGAGACATTGAAAGTAACAAAGTTCGTGGCGATTATGGCATTACCTATGACCAAGATTTATTAAAATTAATTGATGATTTACGTCATTGGGATTTAAGTGTTAACAGTGTTGTCATTACTCGCTTTACTGGCCAATCACCTGCACAACAATTAAAAACTAAGTTAGAACGTCGCGGTATTAAAGTATACACACATGGGCATACTCAAGGTTATCCGATGGACATTGATACTATTGTTTCAGAAGAAGGCTATGGTCAAAATGAATATATCAAAACCACTAAACCTTTAGTAGTTGTAACTGCACCAGGAGCAAATAGTGGTAAATTAGCTACTTGCTTAAATCAACTTTATCATGAAGTGCAACATGGTCATTCAGCTGGCTATGCCAAGTTCGAAACTTTCCCTGTGTGGAACTTACCTCTCGACCATCCAGTAAATATCGCTTATGAAGCCGCTACGGTTGACTTAGAAGATGTCAATATGATTGACACCTTCCATTTACAGCATTATGGCGAAACAACGGTCAATTACAACCGTGATATTGAGGCTTTCCCATTGTTAAGAAGAATTTTAACGCGTATTAATGGCGGTGCCGAAATTGAATATCACTCCCCTACGGACATGGGCGTCAACCGAGTAGGGTTCGCGATTACTGACCAAAAAGTCGTGGAAGATGCCGCTAAACAAGAAATTATTCGACGCTATTTTGAATCTCAAACCGCTTATAAAAAAGGGACTGCTACCCTCGCAACTGCTCAAAGAAGTAAATTAATTATGGACGAAATGGCATTGACAACTGATGATCGTCCAGTCGTTGCGGCCTCACTGCAAAAAGCGGAAAAAGAAGGAGTTCCAGTTGTAGCCATTGAATTACCAAATCAGACCATTATAACCGGTAAAAGCAGTGAAATGATGACGGCTTCGGCTGCGTGTGTCCTCAATGCGATTAAAGCTTTAGCCAATATCAGTGATGATTTACATTTATTAACACCAATGATTTTAAAAGCGATTGACGATTTAAATAGTACATATTTAAAACGTCGTAATCATGTTTTAAATACCCATGAAATTCTAATTGCATTAAGTATTTCAGCCGTTACCAACCCCACTGCTGACTTGGCTTTAAAACAACTCGATCAATTAAAAACATTACAAGCTCATAGTACGGTCATTCCAGCAAAATCTGATGAAGAATCTTATCGTAACTTAGGAATCATGATGACCAGTGAATCTGAATTTGCTAGCGATTATTTATTCTACGAAGGATAATCACCTGATTGGTCTAGCATCAATATCTTACTCAAGTTAGTTACCCTATTTTTCTAGCCTAAACTAAAGTACTTAGAATAATCACCTAGTTCCATCACAAAATTTCGTACTTTGACGTGAATTCGAACAAGGTTCTGTCTCAATCAACATACCATATAATGTAAGCGTCCTATATCAGAGTATCTTGATACATAAAAAATCCACTTCCAAATTTTTTAATCAAAATGGAAGTGGATTTACTTTTTATTGGATACTTAACTGGCAATGACGTTGGACTAATTCAC
>NZ_KV805611.1:0-1646 GCF_001811625.1 Globicatella sp. HMSC072A10
TCCTTAGAAAGGAGGTGATCCAGCCGCACCTTCCGATACGGCTACCTTGTTACGACTTCACCCCAATCATCCATCCCACCTTCGACGGCTCCCTCCAATTGGTTAGGCCACCGGCTTCGGGTGTTACAAACTCTCGTGGTGTGACGGGCGGTGTGTACAAGACCCGGGAACGTATTCACCGCGGCGTGCTGATCCGCGATTACTAGCGATTCCGGCTTCATGTAGTCGAGTTGCAGACTACAATCCGAACTGAGAATGGCTTTTAGAGATTGGCATGCTCTTGCGAGTTAGCGACTCGTTGTACCATCCATTGTAGCACGTGTGTAGCCCAGGTCATAAGGGGCATGATGATTTGACGTCATCCCCACCTTCCTCCGGTTTGTCACCGGCAGTCTAACTAGAGTCCCCATCTGAATGCTGGCAACTAGTTATAAGGGTTGCGCTCGTTGCGGGACTTAACCCAACATCTCACGACACGAGCTGACGACAACCATGCACCACCTGTCTTCTTGCCCCGAAGGGTTTCTCTTATCTCTAAGATATGCAAGAGATGTCAAGACCTGGTAAGGTTCTTCGCGTTGCTTCGAATTAAACCACATGCTCCACCGCTTGTGCGGGTCCCCGTCAATTCCTTTGAGTTTCAACCTTGCGGTCGTACTCCCCAGGCGGAGTGCTTATTGCGTTAACGCCAGCACTGAAGGGTGGAAACCCTCCAACACTTAGCACTCATCGTTTACGGCGTGGACTACCAGGGTATCTAATCCTGTTCGCTCCCCACGCTTTCGAGCCTCAGTGTCAGTTACAGACCAGAAAGCCGCTTTCGCCACTGGTGTTCCTCCATATATCTACGCATTTCACCGCTACACATGGAATTCCGCTTTCCTCTTCTGCACTCAAGTTCCCCAGTTTCCAATGACCCTCCACGGTTAAGCCGTGGGCTTTCACATCAGACTTAAGAAACCACCTGCGCTCCCTTTACGCCCAATAAATCCGGACAACGCTTGCCACCTACGTATTACCGCGGCTGCTGGCACGTAGTTAGCCGTGGCTTTCTGGTTAGATACCGTCAATCTACTAACATTTCCTCTAGTAGCCGTTCTTCTCTAACAACAGTGCTTTACGATCCGAAAACCTTCTTCACACACGCGGCGTTGCTCCGTCAGACTTGCGTCCATTGCGGAAGATTCCCTACTGCTGCCTCCCGTAGGAGTTTGGGCCGTGTCTCAGTCCCAATGTGGCCGATCACCCTCTCAGGTCGGCTATGCATCATCGCCTTGGTAAGCCGTTACCTTACCAACTAGCTAATGCACCGCGGGGCCATCCTTTAATGATGCCGTAGCACCTTTCCCAACTTAACCAGGCGGTTAAATTGTCTATGCGGTATTAGCAGTCGTTTCCGACTGTTATCCCCCACTAAAGGGCAGGTTCCCCACGTGTTACTCACCCGTGCGCCACTAACCTTAACCAGAACAAGTTCTCGTTGCGGTTCGTTCGACTTGCATGTATTAGGCACGCCGCCAGCGTTCGTCCTGAGCCAGGATCAAACTCTCATGAAAGTTTCATGAGTCGTTTCAGACTCTTACTATTTACTAGCTTGTATTTTTATAGAGTTACCACTCTGTCTCGAATTTATATTCGGGTATGTT
>NZ_KV805612.1:0-207 GCF_001811625.1 Globicatella sp. HMSC072A10
TGAGCCACTTTTGATAGAAAATAACCCTATTGAATAATAAATAGGGGGAATATCAGGAGTGATTGCATTGAAAGAAAAACAAACGATTATAAAACTCTACCTTGATGGGCTAAGCAAAAGAAAAATTGCTTTACTCACGAAGAAATCTAGGAATACCGTTGATAAATATATCAAGGAATATGAAAGAAGCAAGTATGAAGATGTTCG
>NZ_KV805613.1:0-237 GCF_001811625.1 Globicatella sp. HMSC072A10
TTTGAATTATCCCCTACACATTTTTGGTGTTTGTCTTTGTTCAGTTTTCAATGAGCTTCGTTGTTGCTTGCTTAAGCAACTTCTATATAGTATCACGTTTGATTGAAACTGTCAACAAGTTTTTTCAACTTTTTTTATTTCTTTTTCAATCTTTCGTCTTGTTCTCTTGGAACTCCCTTATAGTATCATGTTATCCGACACTCGTCAACACCTTTTTTACATTATTTTTACATTTTT
>NZ_KV805614.1:0-54870 GCF_001811625.1 Globicatella sp. HMSC072A10
TCTTGTGGGGACCCACAAAAAGTTGTAGAGCCCAAATAAATTTCTGTTCATCCACACCATAAAGTATCGAACTATAAAAAGCTTTATCATCGTCCTATTTTACTAAAAATTTTTAACAGTCTTATCACTTTTTTTGATGATTATACATTATTTAATAATGATATTATGGAGTTATCACTTCTTCCAATATTATCACTTCCGATAGTATTAAATAGCCTACTTTTTCATTTAATTGTTGTTGTTGATAAAGCTGATGGCCAGCTTTATCATAAACCGTAACTTGTCGACCATCCGCATTGTTTTTGACCTTAACTTGTCCGATATTAAAGTCAAACTGGGTATAAGGCGCTGGTTGAATGTTCAGTTGTCCTTGAAAATTACGTCTCTTGTTAGATTGTTGCTCCCACCCTAGTTCACTCAAAGAATGCAATAGATCTTGCACTTGATTTTGAATCGGTGCGTCATCAAATGATTGGGGTAATTTATTAGATAACACCACCCCTTCTACTAATAATTCATCTAATCCCCCATCATTTTCTATCTTTTGCATAGCTTGTTCTTCAATATAGATTTGATGAGAAATAATATGGATTTGTGGTAGGTCTTGTTCTTCAACTTGAATCATTGTCAATTGTGAATGAAAGTTGGCTTCATCCATAACGATCCCGTGTCTAGGTAATAAATAAGTGGTTTGATGTTCGATTACTTCGTTTAACCGCTGAATTAATTGTTGAATACCCTCCTTTTCTTCCAGTAAAGTATTACTAATTGTCAACATACTTTGTCCTTGATAGTAACGTGCAATATCTCGGTAACGCATTAATTGAATCTGGTTATAGTTCAATAGACTAATATAGGTTAAGTGAGATAAAAACATAAAGACTATCACAATGGGCAACGCCAATGCTTTATTATTCTTCATATTTTACTATTCCGAAAAATTTTTGTTGATTTTGATAGGTGACCATCACTTCAATCCAACTTCCTTTTTGATTTAGTTCCCATGATTGTACTTGATAAGCATAGGGATGATGTCCTGGCTTTTTATAAATTTTATTGTTTTCTAATACAACCTGATAATAGCCAGCCCCATCTTTCATCTTAATCGTATTATGCTTCACCTCTTCCACTTGGTATTGTCGCAACTCTGCTTCCAATAATGATAAAAACTGGTGTCCATCGGCCGATAATTCTTGTGATTGAGCGAAACGAACCCTTTGATAACTGTTCATAATTTGATAGATACCATGCATCATTAGACTGATCACCATCAAACTAATTAATGCTTCAATCATAACCATTCCTCGATTATTGTAAATTGAGCAATTGGACTTCATATTGATTGCCTCCATCAAATACAATTTGATAAAACCCATTATTAGCTTGCCATGTGACTCCTTCTTCATATAAAAGAGTGTAAGCCTCTATGCGCGTATCTAAATCCAACGATGGTTGTTGTTGCGACATTTGGATTAAATCATCAAATAGTTGCCATTGGTTAGCAACTAACTTTAACTCTTCTAGTCGTTGTAATTCTCTATGATAAGCCGGCAAATACAACATCAACATTAAACTAAAGATAATAAAAGCAACCATACTTTCAACTAAGGCGAACCCCTGATTATTCTGGTTGTACCACAAATTTACCACTTCCTAATTGAAAGACAATTTTAACACGGGGACCTTCGTCATTATATAATGTAACCGTTCGAAATTGATTTACCCGACCATTTGCTAAATAATCAAAAATAAAAGTTTGATTAAAATACAAAGTTTCAGGTAGTTGCAGGTTGCGATCATTAAAGCGTACCTCTTGTCGAGATTGATCAAAAGTTACCGTATAACGTTTATTATGAAATAAGGCTTTTTGTTGAGTATAATTCAGTTGTGCTACTAATTGATCTACAAACAAACGATTTTCAATTTGATTAGCTATTTGACGATGAGGGATTTTTATAATGAGTAAAATTAGAAAACTTATTATTATTAAATGAATCAACATTTCAACTAAAGTAAATCCTCTATTATTGTCCACTATTACTAATAATTGGCACACTGATTATTGCGTCTGGACTTAGACCCAATAAACGTTCTGCTTCATCGGCTTGTTTTTGCGTCAGATACCCTTCACTAACCAATCGTGTCAAAGTAGCATCATCACTCTTTTCAACTAACTGATAAGTATTCACTTGTGTCTCCACAATTTCAGCAATATTTTCAGTTGCTTGGGTCTCAATCCTCTCTTTTTGTCCGGAAACATTTGGAATAATAATCGCCATCAATAATCCAACGATAATTAAGACAATTAACATTTCCAAAAGCGTAAAAGCCTTGCGATTGCTTAAATGTTTTGTAATTTTTCTTTTCATTTTTCCACCTCTTTCTTTTATAAACCTTCCATCGTTAAGATTGGTAACATCATCATCAAATACATTCCCATTACTAATAACGCAATCAAAATAAATAGAATAGGTTGCAAATAATTAATTTTTTTAGCGACATCTTCCATTAATTCGGTCACTAATTTATTTGAAAATAATAGACACTTCGTAGACAGTTGACTGGTCAATTCACCTTGATACACAATCATCCCTAATTCCGGTTGAAATAGTCTTAAATCGTCTAGGCTATCACTTAGCGCTTCTCCCTTCTTTAAATTTTCTGTTAAATAAGCCGCCACTTCTGTTAAAAAAGGATCAATCGGATATTGTACAATAAAATCAAAAGTCTGCTGTAAAGAAAAACCGCCTTCTAAAAAATAACCTAAATTTTGAGCTACTTTATATGTACAATAATATCGAATCCATTTATTTAACAGAGGAATTTTTAGTAATAGCTTATAACGATGCATCGCACTTTTTCGGAGTAAATAAACATCAATAAAAAAATATCCCAAAATACTAATAGCAAATAGACTGATTAATATTTGAGGTAAATAAGAAAAGAATAAAACTAATAAACGAATAAGTGGCGTGGTTTGATAAACTTCAACTGAAATAAAACTAAGAATATGGGGAAGTAGAAATATTCTCATGCCTAATAATAACGAAATTAAAAAGACAAACATCACGATCGGGTAAGTCAATGTCTTTACTATTTTTTGACGATAATCAGCTTGAAGTTTTAAAGACTCCGAACATTTTTGTAAAGCCGGATAAAAACGTCCCTGTTTTTGTCCATAAAAAATTTGCGCGACAATATCCAAAGAAAATCCAATTTGTCTCAGTCCTCTTTCTAGACCTACACCTTGTTCTAGTGATTGCACTATAATTTTAATCAGCTCTCGATATTGAGGCATCAGTAATTCCATAAAGACTAGCGCTTGATTTAACGAAAATCCTTCTGTTAATAATTCAAATAAATTTTGTAAAAAGAGTGCCTGGTCCTTGGTTTTCACTTTTTTAGGTAAAGGACGTTTAAACCACTTCAAACTGATGGTAGCTTTTACTGGTGATGTATCCATATGACCATGCCTTTCTTAAATAATCATTAATCTCCGGAAACCTCGCCTCCCCTTGTGATAAAACCTCTTGCAAAGTTGAACCAGCTAACACCTCAAAAATAGCGGCTCTCCCTCCTAATTTGGGCTTAAGGACAGATGTACAAGGTACCAATCGTTGGGAAATAACCCCGATTAAAGTTTGACGAATTTGTTCATTACTGACTGATAATTCTTGTAATCGACCAATCACGCCTAAAGTATTTTTTGCGTGTATCGTCGCAATCATTAAGTGGCCCGTTAATGCTCCTCTAATTACCATTCTGGCGGTTATCTCATCACGAATTTCACCAATTAACAAAACATCAGGATGATGACGTAAAGAAGCTTTAATTAAGACATCATAATCTATATCCGCTCTTAAATTGACTTCTGTTTGTAAAAAGGTCTCTTCGATAATCTCGACAGGGTCCTCCATGGTAATCACTTGCAGTGGCTCTTCTTTCATTCGCTCACGTAATAATTGATAAATAGTCGTAGTTTTTCCTGAACCGACAGGCCCAGAAAATAATAATAATCCACTTTTTCTTCTCACTAATTGTCTTAGGTGTGCTAGTTCATTCGGAAAATAAGTCATCAGTGCTTGTTGATGATGGGTTACTTGTCGAATCAAACGAATCACCAGTGATTCCCATAAGTTCACATTGGTGATGGTCGATAAACGCAACTCTACTGCACCACCTGCTACTTGATAATGAATCGAACCAGACTGTGGCTTACGCTTCTCACCTACATCCAAATTAGCTAAAAATTTAAAATAACTAATTAATTTACGGCCCCAAGCTTCACTTTCATCTCTTTGAAAGACCATTTCACCATTTACTCTAAAATAAATGGCATACACTTGATGTCTTGGCAATATATGAATGTCGGATGTATTTTCAGTTAATGCTTCTTCAATCATTATTTTCGCTTGTTGTTCAATCATTTCTTACCACCTCTTTGACCGGTCATCATTAAATACGCAAAATATTATCAAACACTTTTTAAGTAAGCCTTTTATTAAATTAAAGTTTCTATACTTAATCCACTTAGTATGATAAAATATTGATAGCATAGCCCGTTTAAACAGTTTTTATCCATTAATTACGTGTTCTTATGCAATCAATTCGCAATAAAATTTCATTACAATACACGTTTTGAAAACTTTTAAACCCAGTAATAAAAAATAAAAGGAGATTCATATGATTTTTAAAGCAACATACCAAGAAACTAAAAACCAAGTTCCATTAAGAGAAAACACTAAATCACTTTATATCGAAGCGGATAATATTGTGGAAGCTCGCGCTAAATTTGATGAGAATACACCATACAATATTGAATATTTACAGGAGTTATCAGAAGCTCATTTAGAATATGAGCGCGAACATAATCCTGATTTCAAAATAATGGAGTTTTAGAATGTCTACGACACTAAAAAATAACGAAACAGGCATCTTTGCTCTAGGTGGATTAGGCGAAGTTGGAAAAAATATGTATGGTGTCCAATTTCAAGATGAGATTATCCTACTAGACTGCGGTGTGATGTTTCCGGAAGATGAATTATTGGGAATTGATTATGTCATTCCTGATTTTCAATATATTTTACAAAATAAACATAAAGTATCGGCATTAATTATTTCCCATGGTCACGAAGACCATATCGGAGGCGTTCCTTATTTATTACAACAAATAAATGTTCCTATTTATGCAGGAAAATTAGCCAGTGCTTTAATCCGTAACAAATTACAAGAACGTGGTTTGTTGAAAGATGCGAATATCACTGAAATTGACGAAAATACGGTTTTACGGTTTAGAAAAACAACCGTTAGTTTTTACCTGACAACACATAGTATTCCCGAAGCATATGGTGTAGTAGTTAAGACCCCTCCTGGCAATATTGTCTTTACAGGGGATTATAAATTTGACTTTACTCCTGTTGGTAAACCTGCAGATTTGCATCGAATGGCTCGTATCGGTGAAGAAGGGGTTTTAGTGTTATTAGGAGATTCCACTAATGCAGAAATCCCAACTTTCACGAAGTCAGAAAAAATTGTGGGTCAATCGATTAAAAATATTATCCAAGGTGTGCAAGGACGGGTCATCTTCGCAACTTTTGCTTCAAACGTTTCACGTCTTCAACAAGTTGTCGAAGTTGCCAAAGAAACTAATCGTAAAATCGCAGTCTTTGGACGTAGTATGGAATCGGCGATTAAAACGGGGCGCGAATTAGGCTATATCGAAACGGATGGCCAAGATCTTTTCGTTGATGCTCGTAACATTGATTCTGTAGACGGTAATAGACTTATTATTTTATGTACCGGATCTCAAGGTGAGCCGATGGCCGCTTTAAGTCGTATCGCTAATGGTACACACCGACAAATTTCGATTCAACCGGAAGATACGGTAATTTTCTCTAGTTCACCTATTCCAGGCAATACTATCAGTGTCAATCGTGTCATTAACCGTTTAACTGAATTAGGTGCCAATGTGATTCATGGTAAAATTAATAATATTCATACCTCAGGACATGGTGGTCAACAAGAACAACTGTTAATGTTACGTCTAATGAAACCTAAATATTTTATGCCGGTCCATGGTGAATATCGCATGCAAAGTATCCAAGCAGAATTAGCACAAGAAACCGGTATTCCCAAAGAAAACTGTTTTATTTTAGCCAATGGTGATATGCTAGCAGTTACCCAAAATAGTGCTCGTGTGGCGGGTAATTTCCAAGCACAAGATGTTTACGTTGATGGTAGTGGTATTGGTGATATCGGAAGTATCGTCTTGCGTGATCGTCGTACTTTATCCGAAGATGGTTTAATCATCGTCACCGCAACAATCGACTATCAAAACCATGCGTTAATTAGTGGTCCTGATATTATGTCTCGTGGCTTTATTTATATGCGTGAATCCATTGATTTAATCAATGAAATGCAAAATCAATTGCGTTCAGCCATCAACCGTGGATTAAATGAAAATGGTGCTGTGGTAACTGAAAAAATGATTCGCGATGTGATTTTTGATACAATTTATCCACTCATTCATGAAAAGACTGAACGTAAACCAATGGTCTTACCAATCTTATTAGATATTAATAAAGGTGTCCGTAAACGGGTAACCCCTAATAATCAATCACAAAATTAATCCGTTTAGCTAGTCTTTTTGAATGATACTTAATAAACTATCCCCCTTAAAGTAGATACCAAATATTGATACTACTTTTAAGGGGTTTTTATATGCAGATGGGCGATAACAAACACTCTCAATGTCTGATATAAGTAATTTTATCTCTAATAAAAAAACGTAGAATCAGATTAGATAATGTAAATTTTTCATACCGCCTAACTGTATTGTCGATTGTTAGGAATATAAAGAAGCGGGCAAAAATCGCCCGCTTCATATTACTATTACTCACTATTTTACTTTTTTAAAGACCATTGTTGACTTACAAAATCTCCAGAATGTAAAATTTCACTTTCATCCCTTAAACGTGGCATCGGCAAACCATTAGGTCCGTCAAAATCTGTTACAACTTCTGCTGATTCAAATTTGAAATCAGTTACTTGATTTTGATGATGTTCTATAATAACAGATGGTTGACGGAAATCACTACGTCCTAATTGTCCTACGACGAAGCGCTGGGTATCAGGCGAATAAGTACGGTCATCACTATAGGGACCACCCGAAAATGCATGGTTTTTTTCAATTAAGGGATTTGATTGACGATACTCGTCAATCGCACCCCCAAGATGTTTCACCGTCACATAACCATGATGTACGCCAAGTATTAATGAAAACTGACTAGCAGTAATATTAAATAATTGATCATGTACTTTAATTAATGGTTTAACCTCATTTCACAAATAAATTAAACTTAAATTCAAAATCATCATCTAAGCGATAATGCTCGAATAATTCTGGTCCACAGGCATTCGTCCCAATACCAGATTGTTGTGGATCTAGTTGGAGATAAGTCATATCCTCCAATACTAATTTATCACGATGCATCACTTCTGTTAATTGTTTAATTGAATAATGAGAAGCATTAAAATGCATGCCTTTCACAGAATGAACTGTCAATGATTGTTGACCATTCGTTAGCACGAGTTGGTTAATACTTCGATTACCATTTTCTTGTGGTGTAACATAAGGTTCATACATCTCTATTACCGTCGCCGTAAAGTTCCCCTTATAGGATGCATGGTATTTGTCACGATAGTTTTCTTCCGGTCCATAACCATGATAATTGACGTTTTCGAAGCTTGCTAGTAACGGCAAGGTCATACCAAAGCGAGGTAAAAATGGAATCACTGGATTTTTAGCCACTTTTCCTGCCACTTCAATCAAACCATTGCCAAAGATAGTATACTCAAGGGTCATCTCCAAGAAGTTTTGTCTTGCGACAGCATGCATGACCGCATCAAAGGACACTTTTACATGATCATCTGCTTTTGTAATATGCGTCTCATGTACTCTTGTTTGATGACGATCAAAATTGGCTTGTAGCCATTCGCGCTTAATGTTACGATCATTATCAGTCGGTGCACGCCAGATAGTCCACTCTCCCGGTTGGTTTAAAAGTGTTTGTTTATTCACTTTTAATTGCTCAATCGCTGCATTTGCTTTACTTAATACGACCTCACCAAAAGCAGTTGTAATGGCCACGGTTGCATTCGACTCCTCATAAGTAATATTGGTAGATGATTCTGATAATTCTAAAGTTAATTCAAATTCATTGACTTCAACCCAATCAAAACCAACAAAATTATCCGATAAATCGTGATAAACAAAACGGATAATGCTAATTGTGGTTAAATCAGTCAATGTGTCCTTTAAATCAACTGTCAAACTGGCTTGTGGTGCAATATCTAACCTTGGTAATTCGTGAGTTGCCACTACTGCTCCTGTTAAATCCGCTACTTCTAAAGTCACTTTAAAACGGTTTTTTGCATTAACAAAATCGAGACGATTTTTAAACGTAAACTGCTTAGCATTTAAATCAAGGTCTTCTAACAAGAAAGGTTTAAATAAGTTTTGGTGTTCTTTTACCAGGACATGTGGTGTTCGATCCGGATACATTAAACCGTCCATACAGAAATTACCTGCATGCGGATATTCACCAAAATCGCCACCATAACGATAGACCGGTGTTTTATCAGGTTCAAAACGATTCAGATTGACCGCATGGTCAGCCCATTCCCAAACATAAAGACCGACAAATTCTGGGTATTGGTAGAACAATTCATAATATTCCGTCAAATCCCCCGAACTATTCCCCATAGCATGGGCGTATTCACATAACATAAACGCTTTTTCAATATTTTCAATGTCTAAATAATATTCTTTAATTTCCGTAGGTGAAGCATACATACGACTCCAACTATCAAAATATTGAGTATCATATTCTTTACTGCGGTCATAGTACCAATACGCTTCGTAATGCAATGGACGAGAAGGATCTAACTGACGTGCATGTTTTAACATCGCTTCAATATTAGGCCCATAACCGGTTTCATTACCCGCTGACCACATTACAATGGAACTATTATTAAAGAATGGGATAATCGAAGCATCCATCCGGTCGACAAAAGCTTTTTCAAAGGCTGGGTCTTCTGGTAAAACATTGTAATTATCATTACCACCCATTCCATATAGGTCTACCACCCCATGACCTTCTAAGTCCGCTTCACTCATAACATATAACCCAATTACGTCTGTCAATTCATAAAATTGACCATTTTTTGGATAATGGGCTGTTCTTAAAGCGTTAAATCCATATTGTTTAATTAACGTTAAATCTTTCCATTGATCATCTAGTGTCACGGTCGCTCCAGTATTTGCATTCGTATCATGATGATTAACCCCTATTAATTTTACCGAACGATTATTCACATAGAATTGATTATTTTTCATTTCTACTAAGCGAATTCCTACTAATTGTTGAATATGTTCACTGCCTACAGTTAACAATAAGCGGTATAATTGAGGTTCTTCGGCATTCCATAAAACTGGATTCATCACTTCAATCGTAAAATCATTGTCTGATGTCGTCCCCTCATGGATCACCTCATTATTCGGTGCTAATAATTGGTACTTAACGTCTAAATTTTCGCATGTTTTGTTAAGCTCAACGGATAAAGTAGCTAATGATAAATCATCATTGAAACTTTGACGAACAAAGAAACTTTCTACTCGGTCAACCTCACGCTCTAAGACATACACATCACGGAAAATGCCACTATAACGGAATTTATCTTGATCCTCAAGATACGTCGCATCCGACCATTTTAACACCAACACATGCAATGTATTCTCGCCATCTTGAAGAAATTGCGTAATGTCAAATTCTGAACTGGCATGAGAAATTTGGCTATAACCTACAAATTGATGATTGACCCAAACATAATAAGCAGAATCGACCCCTTCAAAGGTTAAATGATATTCTTTTTGTTCTTTTTTATTGATTTTAAAATGACGACGATATAAACCAGCCGGATTTTCAAATGGGACATAAGGCGGATCAAACGGAATCGGATATTCAGTATTGGTATACATTATTTGGTCATAGCCATATAATTGCCAACAACTTGGCACAGGAATTTGGTCATAACTTAACTCAGTATCGTCTTCCCAATATGCTTTCTCAATTCGATTGACACTCGTAAAGTATTTAAAATCCCAATCGCCATTTAAATTATGGAAGTACTCACTTTTCGTACGCTCGGTTAAGGTTTCAAACAAGTCATCCGTATGAAATGGGACATAATAATTTTTCCTAGGCAAAGTATTTACATGAAACACCTCTAAATTTTCAAAATAATTAGGTAATAACACTTTTTCTTCATCCTTTCTTATTTAACAGCACCTAACATACCCGCTACAAAATATTTCTGTAATACAAAGAAGATAATTAATGTCGGGATGGTGGCGATTAAAATCGCAATCATCATTAAGCCATAATCCGGTGCATAACTTGATCCTAAATTTGATAATAGTAACGGTACCGTACGCATTTCATTAGTTTGTAAAGTAACTAATGGCCATAAGTAATTATTCCAAGCATTCATGAATGTAATAATTGCTGCTGCTGCGTAGGTATTTTTCATCGTCGGCATGTAAATTCTAAAGAATAAACCAATTTCAGATAGCCCGTCAATCCGCCCAGCTTCTAACAATTCTTGTTGGAACATTTTAGTATTTTGACGGAAATAAAAGATTAAGAACGCCGTTGCAATATAAGGTAAATAAGCTGATGCATAAGTATTGAAGCCAATCATAGGATTAATGGTTGATAAACGGCCAAAGAATTTAAATAATGGAATCATTAAAGCGGCAAATGGAATCATCATTGACATCAAAATAATATTAAAGACAATATCCGTCCATTTTGAACGGTAGACTTCAAACGCATACCCGGCAATCGAACTGATTATTAATGCTAAAACAGTTTGTGAGACAGCAATAATGGCAGAATTTTTTAAAGCCGTAACCATATCTGTTTGCTCAAACAAGTTTTTCAAATTGTTTAATAATTCTTTTCCTGGCAATAAAGAGCCGCTCGTTACATCAACACTGGCATTCGTCGCTGAAATAATCATGAAATAAAACGGAAAGACAAATACAATTGACATCATCAATAAAAAGATGTATATAAAAATTTTATTTTTATTTTTCATCGCGATTACCTACTTTCATTTGAATAATAGAGAATATAATGACTAAAATAACGATCGCATAAGAAACAGCAGCGGCATAGCCAAAGTCTGGTGTATACTTAAACGAAAGATTATAGATATATTGTGAGATGGTCATCGTTGCATTCCCCGGTCCTCCTTGAGTAATGTTCATTGGTTCGTCGAATAATTGCAAGGTACCGATCGTTGAGGTAATCGATGTAAATAAAATAACTGGTTTTAATAATGGCAACGTAATTTTAAAGAACTTATCAATAGGTGACGCACCATCTACATCCGCCGCTTCATAAATTTGGTCATCAATATTCTGTAAAGCGGAAAGGAAGAAAATCATATTATAACCTGTCCAACGCCAAGTAATAGCGATAACAATGACCACTTTTGCCCAAAATGGATGTGATAACCACATGATTGGCTTATCCAAAACATTGATTGCCATTAGTATTTGGTTTAAAACACCATTATTTGCGAAAATATATTTAAAAATTAAAGAATAAGCAACTAATGAAGTGACAGACGGTAAGAACACAATCGTTCTAAAAATCCCTTTGAACTTCAACGTTTTATTATTTAATAAAACCGAGAAGAAAATAGCTAAAACAACCATAATCGGCACTTGGAAAATCAAGAATATTAAGGTGTTTTTTAAAGATTGAATAAAGACTGGATCAGATAATAAACGCTTATAGTTAGTTAATCCTACAAAAGATAAATTCGCACCTTTTCCAGACTGTAATGACATGATAAAGGCTGATAGCATTGGATAAAAATAGAATAAAATGATTAAGGCCACTGGCACAGCAATAAAAGCCCAACCTAATAATTTTCGTCTTTGAAAGACATTCATAATTCTCACTCCTATTTATAAAGGCTGTAGAAGATTGTCATTCTACAGCCCTTAATTTATTTTTTACACTGATATTAGTTATTTAATTGGTTTTCTGCTTGGGCTTGAGCATCTTGGAAGATTTGATCAATGTCGCCACCAGCTAAATACTGTTGTAAAGATGCCTTCAAAATATCTTCAATTGCATAAGTATGAATACCATAGTTTAATGAAGGAATTTCAGCAGACCATTCGGCAAAATCTTTATAAACTTTTTGTCCACCAAAAAATTCAACTTCAGTATCATAGGCATCTGATTCTAGTGCAGGTAAATACGTACCTAAAGCACCCATTTCCGTAATCAAATCACCATAAAATTCAACATTAGAACCAAATGTTTTAGCTAAGAAATCAGCTGCAGCTTCTGAACCTTCCTTATTAATCACATAGAATGAAGAACCACCTAAATTAGAAGAATGAGTTGCGCCTTCCACTTCTTGTTTAGGCCAAGGTACCACCGCCCACTTACCAGCTTGGTCTGCTGCTTGAACAACTGATGGTGTAATCCAGTTTCCTTGCGGAACAGTCCAAACGACACCTGTGTTGAACGCTTCTAACATTTGAGCCCAGTCACTATGAACGTTCACTAAATCTTTTTCATACATTGATTTGAAAGTAGCAAATGCTTCTTTTAAAGCAGCATTGTCAGCAATATTTGGTGTGACACCATCTTCTGTGGTATACCAAGAACCAGAACCATTAATCATCGCACGAAATAATCCAAGATCATTTAAATCCATTGATAAAGTTTTTAAACCAGTAGTTTCTTGTACTTTTAAGCCAATTTCTTCTAATTCAGTCCAAGTAATGTCTTGTAAATCTTCTACTTTGTAGCCTGCTTCTTCTAAAATATCCGTACGTATATATAATCCTGTAACCCCAGTATCAAAAGGTACTGAATAAAAATTCTCTTCAACTGTACTTGCTTCAATTTTATATGGTGCAAAATCATCTGAATTAATATAATCATTTAAAGGAATAAAAGTATCTGGATAGGCTGTTAAGAAACTTTGTGCACGATAGTCCTCAATCAATACAATGTTTGGTAAACTATCTGTTACTCCGGAACTCATCGCGGTATTTAATTTTTGAATTATGTCAGCTTGCGCATTTTCTTCAATGTTCACATTTACATCGGGATTTTCCTTTGCATAATATTCTTTGGCAATATTCAAGGCCTTAATATTAAAGTTTGGATCCCATGCCCATACATTGATTTCTTCTTGAGCTGAAGCACTTGGAACACCCGCTACTAAAGCTGAACCTAAAGTGCCGACTGCTAATAAACCGCTAAACTTTTTCATCCATTTTTTCATTCTTTTTTCCTCCTAATTTTTTAAACAAACCTGTAAACGTTTCCTACACTTTAAATTATATGGTATAACTGTAGAATAATCTATGTTATAATGAATAAAAATACATGGACGAATGTTTCCATCATTCGGAGGGTGCAATGAGAAATCTATGGGTTTACTTTAATAATTCGGAATCCGACTTAAATATTGATGAGTGCGGTATCCAAACTTATGACGAATTTGAAATTTATCAATACAAAGTATATCAAAATTTTGTACTACATTTAGTAGTGGATGGTGAAGGTTTTTTTGAGATTAATGGGCAAAAGTACCCCCTTAACAAGGGGGGAGGGCTATATTATTCGCAATTCCGACGATGTTCTCTATTATCCTAAAGCCAATAATCCATGGACTACCTATTGGATTGGCCTAAAAGGTGACAAATTGGAAGAATACCTTAATGGCACTTTGTTAAAGAATAAACATTTAATAAAGTTCCATCCTAATGGCAAAACTCAAGAGGTAATTAAAAATATCTGTGAAACAACCCAATTGAATGAATCAAATTTACCTAATGAATTTTGGTACAAGAGTCAACTATATTTACTGTTCAATTATATCAAAAAAGAATTTTCAGTGAAAAACAATACAAATTCACTAACCTCCAAAGAACTAGCTGAAGTTGCATATCATTATATCTATACTAATTATATGAATGAAATTAGTATCGAAGAAGTTGCTGAATACCTAGCGGTCAGTCGTAGTTATCTGTATAAATTATTTAAGAAAAAATACGATTTTTCGCCACAACAATTTTTGCTCGACCGACGATTAACAGTCGCAGCTTCAATGCTATTAACTACTGATGATACTATTAGCACTATTAGCCAAAAAGTGGGATTTCGTGATCCACTCTATTTTTCTAAAAGCTTTTCTAATTATTATGATTTAAGTCCGAGCAAATTTCGTCAGCAACACGATTATGATTCTTATCTAGAATCTTGGGAGAAATTTAGGGATTAAGTCTTAATTTTCCGGATCACAACAAAATCGCCGACTGGTTTTAGAACCGTCGACGATTTTTTTATTCTTCATACCAACTTTTTTCTGGCAATTCCAATTCTAATCTTTCTAATAACCACATTTCTAACAAGTCCATCCATTTAGCTACATTTAAATTTATTTTAGACTTTGCATCTGAAGATACTTGAGTCGCAACACTTAATCCATGCAGACCAGTTTCAAAAATATGACAAGCAAACGGAATTTCTGCGGCTGCTAAGGCATTCGCCATCAATGTAGTTTGTTCAATCGGTACTTGTTGATCACCAAAGGTCGACCATAAAAACATTGGTGGAGTATCCTTACTTACCTGACGCGCTGGACTTGCTAATAATAAAGTTTCATCACTCGGGGTGCTGGTGCCAAATAATACTGTGCTTGATTTACTAAAGAAAGCTTTTACTTCAGGTCGCTTTTTATCCAAATAATCTCTCATTGCAAAATAATCTGAAATTGGGTAACCCGCAATCACCAAAGCAGGTCGCAGTGCTTCTCCAAAATTATCAAAAGCTTCTTGAATTAAATCATGATTCCAGTGAACACCATAAGATAATACATTATGACCACCAGCAGAAAAACCACATATTCCAATTCGGTCAACATCAACCAACCAATCTTCGGAATGTTCACGAATTAATAGCATCGCTTTCGCAATATCATGCATTGGTTTTGGAAATTGAGTCCGTTCTTTTGGCTCTAATGTTTCACTTTGATGAACAATCATATAATCATCGTCTGGTTCTAAATAAATATTGTATCTAAGAACAAAAGCATGGTAGCCCATACTATTAAATTTTAATGCAATGGGTTCACCTTCACGATCGGAACAATTAAAATATCCTCCACCTGGACATACGATAATAGCTGGTCTTTTCTTTCCATTTAATAATTCTGTTGAATCATCTAATAGATAAGTTGTTAAAGTAGCATGAACATCGTTTTCAACTAAATTAATTCTTTTCACTAACAATTAAATCCCCTCCTAATTCTTGAGGTGTATGTTCTTTTTTAAAACGATAATATTTCAACATCATCGGTGTTAATGCCCCTATCCAAGCTAAGGGGTTTGCAATAGTGGCACCAATAAAGCCAAAATATTTTGATAAAATAACGGCAGCAAACATTCGCATAAATAATTCGATAATGCCGGCGATGGTCGGCGTCCTAGTCTCACCCACACCTTGCAGGGTATAACGGTAAATAAACAACATGGCTAAGAAGAAGTAAATAGAAGAATTCGTTAAAAAGAACCATTTTGAAAGTGCAAGTACTTCTGTCTGACCTTTCCCTATAAATATTTCAATTAAATGATGACTAAATAAATTAATTAAAATACCTACAATAATACTATAAGTAACTGAAATTTTAACCGTATCACGAACCCCAATCCAAATTCTCTCAAATTTTTTAGCACCGTAATTTTGTGCGGCATAAGTTGCCATCGCCACCCCAAAGGACATCATCGGCATCGTAGCTACTTGATCGATTTTATTTGATGTGGTATAAGCAGCTACTGCGGTTGATCCTAATCGGTTTAAGGCGATTTGAATGGTAATGGCACCAATCGCAATAATCGACATTTGGAATCCCATTGGAAAGCCGATTCCTAAATGATGTTGCACTTCTTCTTTCGTTGTTTTAAAAGAGTCTCTATTAAGATGTAACATTGGTAAATTACGCCATATATAAATCGAACAGGCGATCGCTGAAAAACATTGGGAAATAACCGTTGCAAGTGCTGCTCCATCAACCCTCATCTTTAACTTCACGATAAAGAACAAATCTAAAGCAATATTGATACAACTAGCAATGATTAAAAAGACCAATGGTGTTCTAGAATCCCCAATGGCTCGTAAAATGTTAGATAGTAAATTATATAACATGGTCGCTAAGATTCCACTACAAATAATAAAAATATATTTAGCAGCATGCTCGATAATTTCGGGCGGTGTCTGCATTGCTTCTAATAACTTTCGACTTAACATCATACTGGTAATAGATAAGACACTACCGATGCCAAAGGTTATCAACAAAGAGACACCAAATGATTTATGTAACTGATGATATTCTTTAGCTCCATATTTTTGTGATAACGGAATTGCTAAGCCGGACGTTAAGCCATGAGCAAACCCTAAAATTAAAAACATAATACTCCCAGTAGAACCTACTGCAGCTAAAGCTTCCACCCCTATTGTACGGCCCACAATAAAGGTATCTGCCATATTGTAAATCTGTTGAAAAATATTCCCAATAAAAAGCGGAATCGCAAAAAGCAAAATCAGTTTTATTGGATTACCTTTGGTCATATCGTGTGCCATACATTTCACTCCCAAAAATTTAAATCAATAGATTAAAAGTGAGATAACATCATTATCAAATGCTATCTCACCTTAATTAATAAATTCTTTTATTAAACAGTCAAAAACCAGCTAACTTAAGATATCATCCACAGTCACAAATTGATACTTTTTCTCGATTAAATTTGTTAAGATTTCAGGTAATGCTATTACTGTTTGTTCAAAACAATGCAACAACAATATGTCGTTATTGGTAACATTTTTTTGAATATTTTGGATTATTTCTAGTGCCTCAATTTTTGACCAATCCTTTGAATCTGCTGTCCACAAGACAATCTTTTTATCAATGATTTTTTCAACTTCTTCATTAATATACCCATATGGTGGTCTCAACAAATGTGGGATATTATCGGTATAGCGTTTAATGACTTCATCAGCTTTTTCAACTTCTACTCTCACTTCATCGGCTGTTAATTTTGTTAGGTCCGGATGAGTGAAAGTATGGTTGCCAAGATGATGTCCTTCTTCAACCATCCGTTTCATAACTGCTTGATGTTGAGCTTCCAATTCTGCCCAAACAAAGAAGGTTGCCTTAACCTCGAACTGATTTAAAATATCTAAAATGTCATTAGTGTATTCATTAGGTCCATCATCGAATGTAATGGCTAATTTCTTCATCTAAACTCACCTCATTAAAATCATCGATTGATTTGATGTGTGATATTACTTACTTTTAAGTAACCCTCTGATGGTTTATCTTCAGATATAGCAAATACTCCTAAAGTACATCCCACAAATCCGCCTGCTACTTCTGTACTTAAATAGTGGGCATCCACTTTATCCGCTACTACTAATTCATCACCATCAAATAAGACTTTACCTGTTAATTGTTGTCCGTCCCCTTCAAAGATTAAGGTCATTGATGAGGATGACACCGTTTGTTGACCTAAAATTGTCGTTTCACCATCTAATACTGATTCCATTAAAACCTGATAATCGGTTTGATTTTTCTCAACTCTTAATTGAATGTAATAAAGATTATTTTGTAACAACACAATCCCACCAGTCGAATTAGCTTCTAATCTGGCATCGATTTCGACAGCGAAGCGATAATACATTGATTTCTGTCTTAAACCAAGATAGGTTGGGCTATCGATATCCTGTAAGCTTACTCGGCTAGGTATTAAACTTACCGAATGGTCCGTTTCATTCCAACGATAGTTCTCTTCAATAGGGTTTCTTAAATATAAGAAAGCTGGATTGTCTTTAGCAATGGCAAATTGACTTACTTTCTCAGTTGGCACCAATGGTAATAAATGAGGGGCTTCGGTTAATAAACGCCCTTCGCCAGGATTCACCACCGGCCATCCATCTTCCCATTTCACTTCTGCTAAAAATGTTTCTCTTCCTAAATTACTATACCCATCAAAAATACGACTTGCTAAGCATGTCATATACCACTGGCCATCCGGTGTCTCAACAAGGTCGCCATGTCCCACATTACAAACTGGGAAATCTTTACCTAAATGGCGATGAGTTAAAATCGGATTATTTTTATTGCCAATGTATGGGCCATCCACTTTTTCTGAACGAGCAATGGTAATGGCATGATTAAAACTCGTTCCACCCTCAGCAATCATTAAGTAATAATAACCATCTTTTTTATAGAGATGCGGTCCTTCTGGCCAAATTGCGTCTCGCAACGCTCCTTTCCATAAGGCTGTACTCACACCTACTAATTGATGCGTTTCTAAGTCTAATTCTTGTAACCAAACTTCCCAATCTCCATTGTAGGTGACCCCTTTGGGATTAGGTCTGGTACCAACGTAATAACATTTGCCATCTTCATCAAAGAATAAACTAGGATCAATGCCTGGTGCATTTTCTAAATAGTGTGGCTCTGACCAAGGCCCCGCTGGGTCTGTCGCCGTTACATAAAAGTTGCCTCCATTAGTAACATTGGTAGTGGTCATATAAAATATCCCATCATGATAGCGAATGCTTGGTGCAAAAATCCCTTGAGAATGTTCCGCATTTTGTAATGGTAATTGTTCGGGTCTATCTAAAATATTGCCAATCTGAGTCCAATTAACCAAATCTTTACTATGATAAATAGGAACGCCAGGAAAATAAGCAAAGGTTGACGTAACTAAATAATAATCATCCCCTACCGCACAAACAGATGGATCAGGAGAAAAACCTTCTAAAATTGGATTCTTGTATAAATTCATTATTCGCCTACTTTCTCGAATGCTCGGTAACGACCGCTTAATGCCATAAATGAGAATGCATATAAGAAGTTATCATAATATCTTCTCTCACCTTTACGGATAGGTGTCGCCCAGAATCGTTTGACAAATTCTTTCGCATTATCTGTTTCTTTATTAGCCAACGAAGCTGCAGCTAAAGTTGCTAATAACCCTACTGGGTGTAAGATTTCCTTATCGGTTGGCTCACCCTCAATGGTTAACTCATATTGATAACCTGGATTGTTTTCGTCGATAAAGAATTGTTGTAATGTTTTAAGTCTTTCCTGTAAAACAGGAATTTTTTCATTCCATTCCATATCAATCGCTACGTTCATGGCCGTACGATAGGCATCACTATAAAAATGTGGATGTTCACTATCATATTTCGGTGCCCCATCGTATAAACTATATTCAGGATTTAAGCCAGTTTCTGGATGGAAAGCAGTCGGTAAATATTCACGGCTCGCTTGTGCAGCCTCTTTAAAAAATGCGCGATCTTCCTCGTAAGCATGAATCGCAAAATAATCATAAAAATGTGGCACATGATAGGATGGATCAGTAAAATCGCAATTCGGAACAAACTTAATTAACTTAGTTTCAGGATCAAACATTGGATCGCCTTCGAATTTACTACCTTTATGGACCATGTATTTCAGTAATTCTTGCGCTTCATGTAAATAATTATAGATTCCTTCGCCATCACCCCAGCGATTAGACGCAAAAATTAAATCAATTGCAAAGAACTCTTCTCCATCTGGAGCAGGTCCATATGAGTTTTTCTCACCTGAAGGGTCAACCGACCAAGCAAAATAATGTGCGTTTTCGCCAGTATCCATATACATGTATTTTTTAGTCCAGGCCCATAATTTATCAAAGTAATCTTTTTTATCATATTGAACGGCTAATAACATCGCATAGGACATTCCTTCAGTTCTGACATCGATATTCCCTGTATCAACGACATAACCTAAACCTTCGTCGTTTTCAAAATATACTTTGTCTGGTCCTTCAAAAATTTCATACCAAATATTATCAAGTCTTTCTTGAATTTCTTTTTCATCGTATCCATACTCTTGGAACAAATTTGTATATTTCTTCATCGCTTTCTCCTTGTTATTTTAATAATAATTCTTCAGATAATGGTGTTGGTTGATTTAGTTCAGCTAGACGGTCACATGGGAATCCGGTCGAAATGGTCAATAAGACTTTTTCACCATCTAAAATGCGTTCACCCGCATCATCCACCACTGTTAAATTCGAAACTGGCACGTCAAGCTTCACGGTTTCTATAGCACCTTTCGCTAAAGCAATACGCTTAAATCCAACTAATTTACCATTTAATGTTTCATGTTTTGAATCTGTCTTAGCATAAACTTGAATCACTTCTTCAATATCAAAGTCGCCCGTATTCTCAACGGTTACCTCAACGTTATAGCATTCATTTGCTTTATTCACCACTAAATCCTTAAGTTCCACTTTAGAATAATGTAAGCCATAGCCAAATGGATATAATGGTGTTTCTTCTAAGTAACGGTAAGTTCTATTTTTCATACCGTAATCTGAGAAATCAGGTAAGTTTTCTGCCGTTCGATAGAAGGTTAAAGGTAATTTTCCACTTGGACTAATCTCTCCAAAAATCATTTCAGCTAGAGCCGTTCCACCATGACTACCTGGATACCAAGTGTGAACAATCGCTTTAAGATTAGGGTGTTCTTCCAACCCATTTAATGAAATCGCAGAACCAGCTGATACCGCCAGTATTACCGGTTTACCAATGGCTAATACTTTTTCTAATAGACGACGTTGTACTTCTGGTAAGAAGAGATCATACTTATCTCCCGAACCGTATACATTACCAGAATCCCCTTGTTCCCCCTCAATAGTTGGATCTAATCCTAGACATAGAACCACCACATCCGAATGTTTCGCCGCAATTATCGCTTCCGATTCTCTTTCGAATGGACGAGACAAAGTAGACTCTGCATGTTCTTTAAATAAATGACCACCCGGAGCATAAAACACCCTGGCATCGTCGCCTAAATAATTTTGCAAACCATCAACAAAGGTCGTATTTCTTTCCGCAATACCAAAATAGTTTCCTTGTAAGACTTCAACGCTGCGAGCATTAGGTCCAATCACTGCTACCGCTTGAATATCCACTTTATTAAGTGGTAAGAAATCTTTGTTTTCTAATAGAACCATTGATTTACGTGCTGCTTCTAGAGAAACCTTTTGATGATCCTTACTTGCATTCACTTCATATGGTATTTGATCCAATTCGTTATCATCTGCAAACATTCCTAGTCGAACACGTGTGGTATATAATTCAATAACCGAATTAGTAATTTCTTCTTCCGTAACCAGTCCACGTCCATGCGCTTCATACAAGGCATCAGAAATATTACCGGCACATAAGTTACAACCAATTTGCATTGCTAATGCCATTGTTTCCGCTGCATTATTAGTATAATGATGGTTTAAATGTACGTCTTCTAACGCAGCATAATCAGATACGACATGTCCTTGGAAATTCCATTTTCCTCTTAATATTTCTTGCATTAATTCCGGATGCACACAAGCTGGAATGCCATTGACTGCATTATATGCACCCATAAAGCTTTCAACATCGGCTTCTTTAACAGCAGCTTCAAATGCTGGTAAATATGTTTCATACATATCTTTTTTAGATACAACTGCATCAAAAGAATGGCGGTCGGCTTCAGGACCACTGTGTACCGCGAAATGCTTCGCACAAGCGGCTAATTTCATATAAGGTCCATCACCTTGTAACCCTTTAATAAACGCAACACCCATGCGTGCAGTTAAATAAGGATCTTCACCATAGGTTTCTTGTCCTCTCCCCCAACGTGGATCACGGAAAATATTTATATTTGGGGACCAAAAAGTTAACCCTTTATAAATATCGTTGTCCTTTTCACCATGATATTGATTATATTTCGCACGTCCTTCAGTAGAAATAATATCCGCTACTTTTTCCATAAATGCTTCATCAAATATCGCCGCTAGGCCAATTGCTTGAGGAAATACCGTCGCAACCCCTGCTCGAGCGACACCATGTAGGGCTTCATTCCAATAGTTATAATCTGGAATTCCTAAACGTTCAATAGCTGGAGCTCTAAAATTAATTTGATCGATTTTTTCTTCCAATGTCATCTTTGCAACAATTTCTTTTGCCTGTACTCTTGCTTCCTTATGTGTTAACAAAGTTTAGTCACCTCTTGAATACATATTTTTAACTATTATTTGCTAATCTAAATTGAGCGAAAATACCCTCAATCATCTCTATCCCCTTCGAAATCATAAAGGGTGGTAAAATCATTCCTAAAATTGGGACTAACCAAATGCATACAGCAACTAACGCTGATCCTATCAGAAGTTTGATCGCTGTAACGATATTTAATAATAGAATGATCGTGGAATTTTTAAAGACTGTTTTAAAATTATCGGTGAATCTTGCAATATAACATAACATCAATAGAACTACCGGTGTTGCGAGAATAATCATTAAAATATGAAAAATCTGTAAGGCATCTTTTAATAAAGCATAACTGTCAATTAAAGACTGTCGATTTAATACAAAGGCTAAAATCAATAACAAATAGCCTAACCAAACGATGGTACTTTGTTTAAAACTATTAAGAAACGCTTTTACATATATGTGAATAAATTTTGGCTTTTCTTGAATTTTATACTCATAAATTGTCTTATACAAAGCAGAAATTGAAACGCCCACCGTCAATAACGGGATTGAAGTAAATAAAAACAGAATACCCATCAAAGCATAGTCGGCTAATTTATTTATTCCGTCTATCCGTTCTTGGCGCTCCTGAGCTCTTTTACTCTTGTGTTCCATTTTTATCACCCCTTTTTAGTATTATCCTTTAACCCCACCAATAGTTAATCCTGAAACAAAATATTTTTGTAAGAATGGATATAAACAAACAATTGGAAATGCCGTCACAATGGTAGTCGCAGCACGAACAGAAGCCGGTGTAACCATGGTTGAGTTACCAGCTTCAGCAGCATTACGCATACTATCCGCATTAGCACCCTGACTCATAACTGATGATAAGAGTTTCATTAACTCATACTGTAAGGTACTCAAATTGTCGTTAAAACCATTAAATAACATCGCATCGAACCAAGAGTTCCATTGCCAAACCGCAATAAATAAGGCAACCGTCGCAAGAACTGGTTTACATAATGGTAAAATAATACTCCAGAAAATACGGAGATGTCCTGCCCCATCCATTTTGGCACTTTCAACGAAACTATCTGGTAAACCGTTAATATAAGTACGAATTACTAAAAAGTTAAACGCACTAATAATACCAGGAATTACATATACCCAGAAGGTATTTAATAAACCTAATTTTTGAGTCCAAATATATCCCGGTATCATACCAGCATTTAAATACATTGTTAAAATAACCAATAAGGTAATGGGTACTCTAAAGATAAATTCTTTTCGACTCAAAATATATGCTAATAAAGCTGTTAAGAATGTTTGTGTCAGTGTTGCAATAACCGTTCTCGCTACTGAAATAAATGCAGCATTCATCAATGTTGGTCTTCTGAACACAGCTCTAAAATTATCTAATGTAAATTGTCTTGGTAATAAATAAATTCCGCCTCGCAATGTATCCATACCGTCGTTTAAAGCAACTGCCACAGTATTTAATATTGGATATAAAGTGGCTGCTATGAAAAACACTAAAAAAACCCACTTAAAAATATCAAATATTAAATCTGAAATAGAAATTTTTTTCATATAATCCACCTCCTAGAATAAACTTTCCTCACCAGCAGCTCTAGCTAACTTATTACCCAATGTTATTAAAATTATACTAACAAAAGAGTTAAAAATACCTGCAGCTGTCGCTAAAGAATAATTATTTAAGCTAATCCCAAACTTCAAGACAAAGATATCAATGGTTTGAGACACACTTTGTATTAAACCATTACCTAGTAGGTATTGTACTTCAAATCCAGCATTTAAAATATTTCCTAAATTAATTAGCAATAATATAAAGATGGTCGGTTTAATTCCCGGTAATGTAATATGCCAAATTTTTCTAACTCGGTTAGCCCCATCTATTTCGGCTGATTCATAAAGCTCTTCATTAATCGCTGACATGGCTGAAAGATAAATTATACTTCCCCAACCTGTACTTTTCCAAACATTAGCAAATCCCACTATCCACCAAAAATATTTAGGGTCTGAGAAGAAATTTATCGGTTGATTAATAATATTTAATTTTAATAATAACTGATTAACAATCCCTGTCTCCGGACTTAATACATCCATGACAATTCCTGTTACGATTATCCAAGACAAAAAGTGAGGTAAATACGATACCGTTTGCATAAATTTTTTAGCATGTTTGTTTTTCACTTCATTAAGTAAGATTGCAAAACCAATTGAAAAGATGAATCCTAATGTTAAATTGATAATACTCATGGCTAATGTATTTCTTACAACCCGAAGGAAGGTAGCATCTTTAAATAAGAACATAAAGTTTTCTAGTCCAACCCACTCTTGATTAAAATATCCTTTTCCAGGTTTATAACGTTGAAAAGCCATTACCCACCCTATTAATGGAGCATAGTTAAATGTTAAAATATAAATGACAAATGGTAAGGATAATAGGACTAAATCTTTTTGATTCCAAACTTTTTCAAAAAATGTTTTTTTCTTAGCAACACGATGTGTTTTTATTTGATTAATAGCTGTATTCTCCATACAATAAACCTCCAATCTCTATTAATAAAAATTTAGCCGACGTGAATCTCAAAGATAACACTCGGCTAACATTTAAAGATGATTCTTTGATTAATTTTCGTTTTCCTCTGCTTTTTTAATTAATTCTTGTTCAAGATCATACCTTCTTTGAACTTCTTCTGTTAATGCACTTTCGTAAGCTTCAACATCTACTTGGGCATTATATGCATTCATATAATCTTCCCAATTCTTTTCAAATTTATCTGGTCCATCCATAATTATTTTGGGTAGCCATTGCATCTTAACATCATTCATATTTTGGAAAGCAATTCCCGCAGGATCAGAGCTTGTCCATTTTCCTCGAGCTGTATAAAGTGGGAACCATGGGTGAACAGGATCCTGTTTGCGCATCATTTGGTTGGAATTTTCAACACCATAGGCATCTAGCATTTCTTTATCTATTTCAGACAATGTTTTTCTATATTCAGAAGGTTGCTCACCTGGTGAAACAGTGTTTTTACCATCAGGTAACAAACCAGTATATTGAGGCATGTATCCAAATGGTACTCCATTTTGTTGGACATAGTCAGGGTTTCTCCAATTGTCCCATTGTTCCTCAGTTCGGTAGAACATTCCATCTTCATCAACTAAATAATCTTCACCTTCAACACCCCAACCACGTAAAATCATCCCTTTTTCAGATACCATGTCATCCCACATTTGTAAGATACCTTCTACGTCTTTAGCACTTACGGTGATACCAATACCACCTTGTGTAGATAAAACATCGCCTTCACGATACTGAGGTAGTACATCCGGATTCATTGTTAAACCTAATGGAGCATATGTTAATTCATCTTTTCCTTGTGAAATTAAAGAATCTTCAGCTTGTTGGAAATTCCATCCTTGATCAACCATTCCTAAAACACGACCAGATGACAATTTCGCAATATATTGATCATATTTTGATGTAAATGTTTCTGGGTCTATAATTCCTTTAGAATATTCCTCTGATAATTTTTTGAAATATTGTTTTGCTTCTGGAATTTGATCATAAACATGCGCTGTTTTTGTTTCAGGATCAACGATTGCAGCACCCTCATTTGGATGTCCTGCTAAGAACATTGGTGGATTTTCCAGTGCAAAAGCTCTCCAGTCGTCAGAAATGATTTCAAATCCAATATTTTTTTGTCCATCAGTTTCTGGATTTTCTGCCAAATAGTCTTCGATTAATTTAAAATACTCATCAAGTGTTTTAATTTCAGGATAGTCAGCCCATTTTAAAATACGTTTTTGAATCCAGAATGCTTCACCACCATATTCAGTTTTTGTATCCACATTGCCTTCTCTAACTGCGAATTGAGGAATCGTATAAATATGGCCATCATTATCAGCTTTAATTTTTTCCCATTGAACATCACTTAAAATGCCTTTTAAATTTGGATAATCATCTAAATAATCTTCCAAAGGAATGAATGCTCCAGCATCGATCATAGCATTACGAGCATCTGATGGTTCTACAATATCTGGATACTCACCACCTGCTACCATTACCCCTATACGTTCTTTGGCTGTTTGACCAGTTAACCAAGTTACTTTCACACGCCAACCGAATTCTTCAGCAAACGCATCATTAATACGTGTATTTTCTGAAATTTCAACACCTGGGTTCGCAATAAATGCTGTATAATGTCTTTCTTCCTGTGCTTTTACTGGAAGGGTACTACCAACTGATGCTGTAGTTAAAAGTGTCAATGCTGAAAGTGCTAATTTTTTCAATTTTTTCATCACATTTCCTCCTAAAAAAATTTGCTTTGTAGGTTAGTTTAATAAACAAACTATAATTGCACAACAATCCGAGTAAAGACTTCCTCCTTTCGGGTCCTCGGTAGACTTACTTGAGCCTTAGACTGTTCTTAAGCTTCTGTTTATAGTTTATAATAAACCGTTTCCATTTAAAAGACACAAAACGCTTACAACTAGACAAAATCTGTCATGCTAAAAAACCTACTATTTTACTTCAAGCATTGTGAAGCAAAAGCAACCCTTTACATATTTCTCTTTCTGAATTATATTATAGACATAAGCAAGAAAGGGGTTTATCATGACAGGTTTAGAGAATTATCATTTCGGTCAAGAGATGCAACATCGTGAATATCACCCAACTGACTTAGATTTCGATAAACATATTCATCGAAGTTTTGAACTCTGGTTTTGTGAATACGGCGAGTTTCAAATTTCAATCGACGATCACATTTATACCTTAAAACCAAATCAAATGCTTTTAATATTACCGTTCCAATCGCATGGTGTCCAATCATTTGTAAAAAATCAAGGACATATTTGGATCTTTTCTCCTGAATATATTGTTGATTTTTTCCAACAAGTACAAGGTAAAAAATTTGCTTACCCTATTATTCAATTGTCGGAAAATGACGTATCAGATCTAATGGACAAATTATTTCAAAACGATTCTATTTTTTCTCATAAATGGGCACTGTATCAAATATTGTCTCTTTACGAAAAACATACGAATCTTATTGACTCACAATTGAAAGATTCCATTACAGAAAAAATTGCATCATGGTTTTCTGAAAATTTCGATAAAAACAAGACATTATCCGATTTAAGTGAAGATATTGGGTATAGTAATGATTATTTATCTAAAATTATTGCTTCTACTTTTGAATCGAACTTTTCTCATATTATGAATCAACACCGGATTAATCGTGCATGTTATTTATTATCTAATTCTAGTTATCCTATTACTGAAATTTCAAATCTCTCTGGCTTCCAAAATGTTCGTACATTCAATCGCAACTTTTCAAAAATGATGGATATTACGCCACGTGAATATCGCAATAGTACCTTTAACTTAGAACATACCAACTCTAAAACAGACTTTTATACAGAAGCTTTCTTAAGAACTAATCAAATAAAAAGAAAATAAATTAAGGCTAGGTAAAGAACAAATTACTTGTTGTTACCTAGCCGTATTTTTTGAGTTGGTTTATAATATAAGTTAAATTATCATTACTTCCAACTTTAGTTTCATTATATTCTATCAATATAAAAACCACGATCACTCTTAATCTTTACTGATTTTAAAGTTATTAAACCAATTTCATGTGGTTCAATAATAACTTCAAAATCGTCATCTATTAGTAAATCAGATATTAACTTTGGCTGCGCTCCTTCCTTTATCAAGGTAAGTTGTTCTTTACTCAATGAAGCCGGCTCACCTAAATCATGCCAAACTTTTCTTGGATTGGTTGTTTTGGGATTGACCACCTGGTGAATCATGGATTGCGTTCCTTTCATCCCATTAATCTTAAAATGTATTTTTAAACTTTCTTCTGCAAAATTCCAATAAACAATTCGTACATTTTTGTCTTTATCAGTAGTAATAACCACATTGTTATCACGGTATATACAATTAGGATAAAGTTGTTTAAAGAAATAAAAAGTCCAATAAGTTGGTTTTGGTATATTGCCATTGGCGATAAGACCGAACCCTCCATGAAACGGAGTAAAGGGCACTCCCATCTCTTCAAAGACATCCCCAAAAGTCCAATAGGAATACAACTGAGAGGTATCCCCTAATCGCGACAACAAATATCCAACATAAGCAGCATTTAAATTAGTATCATGTAATGGTGTGTCTGGTCGATATGAGGTATTAAATTCTGTAATATGGATAGGTAACCCTTTAAATTCATCAAAGCTTTCAATTGTTTGACGAGTAACGGTTAATTCCTCCAATGATTCATCGGGGTTTCTTAATGTGGTATAACTATAATGCCCATCCACAGTCGGTTGATCAATGGTATAAAAATGACGAGTAAAATAATCCAATGCAATCTCGCGTTCACGACAGAACTCTAAAAATTTAGGTTGCCAAGTCTCTTCTACTCCACCACATACAGCAGGCCCCCCAACTTTAAATTTTGGATTAAAAGCTTTTATTGCTTTAAAAGTCACTTCAAATAATTTAAAATACTCTTCCATATCGGCATTTTCCCAAAAGCCAGGTAAATTAGGTTCATTCCAAACTTCAATCGGCCAGCTTAAAACGTCGTCTTCTCCATAACGCTCCATTAAATGTTGTAAAGTTACAACAACTAAATCGGTCCATTTTTGATAATCTCTTGGTGGCGTCACTTGGCCTTTCCAATAGAAGACTGTTTGGGTACCAGAAGCTAATTCTTCGGGCATAAACCCTAATTCAAGATAAGGTTTTAAACCTACCTCTTGATAAAAGTCCATGACTAAGTCTAAGTAGGTAAAATTATATTCAACGTGAGTTTTGCCGTCTTTATCTTGATATTCATGATAAATCGCCATATCATCTGAAAAAAGACCATGGCCACGAATATACTTAAATCCAATTGTTTCTTGAACGAATCGTAATTGCTTTTGATAATTTTCTTGCAATGCTAATCCCATCCGTCCGGTTCCAATACATAAATCACTATGATTATTAAATTGGATAACTTCTGACTTCATATCCAGTTCTATCTTCATGAAATTCTCCTCTCAAAAATTTAATTCGATAATGCAAATGGCATCATAGGGTGATGTAATTCGTTATATATATTCACTTCATAAAATGCTGTTTTAGCAAAATTGATTTTAATATCTCGCGAAGGTACTATTGCTGGTGACTCAATAATTATATGATTGGCGATTAAATTTACTTTTACATTTTTATGTGTTATGCCATCAACGATTATTTCTAGTCCATTGATACCATCTGTTATTGGTGGTATAAAAAGTTCCGGTATTTCTTCTAATTCAAATCCATTGTAACTTTCAAAATTGCGTTCCTCTTTGACTAATTGATGACAATGTTCGATTTGGATAATTACTTTTCCGTCTTCAACATTCAGCTTTTTAGCTCGTGGAGCATAAGCAGGTAAAGGATTTCCAAAATCAATGTGGTCAACTAATTGATACAATCTTTCCGCTAATACTTTTTTATTTTTTGGATGAATATCAAAAATATTGCCGACATCTGATGAACTGATTAAGTAATTATCCGGAACGGAATCAGCAATGAGTTCTTGTTGCTCACGTATTTTAACAAACTTGGAACCCTCATTGCCTAACCATTCACCAAACGGCGCAATTTGTACGACATAGAACGGAAGGTATGTTTGCTTTTTATTACGTTCTAACCATGCCTCACGCCACGATTGCACCATCTGTTTGAATAAATTATGATAATGTTCGGCTAAATCACAATCACTCTCACCCTGTTACCATAAAACACCTTTAATGCTAAATCCCGCTATAGGGGCTATCATTTGTTCAAATAAACACGCTGGCTCTTTTACATCTTGAGGACCCACTTCGGTCATTTCTTCATAGGTCAATTCTGATATATTAATCTTTTCACCTTTTACCTCAATCCAATTAGCTAGCTTAGGTTGGGCCGCTTCATCTGCCTGAATTTTTTCTAAAACACTTGGTAAATAGGTATTTTTAATTACATGACTAAAACCTTCATAGTTTTCTCGACTTGATAAAAGTGGTCGAACAGCCTCTTTAATGGCGTGATAACGATCTAAATCTAGGTTAGACACAATTTCATTAAAATTATCCATGTAAAATTTTAATTGTGGATCCTTACCTAAGGCTGCTTTCGGAGTCCAACTAACAGCACTCGTCCCGCCCCAATTACTTGAAACTATCCCTACTGGAATGCCTTTTTCACGCATTTTTTTAGCGAAATAATATCCAATGGCACACATCTCAGGAATGGTTGAAGGTTCAGCACTCACCCAACGATCCCATTGATTCCATTGCTTAAATCCTAATTCACGTTCTCCTTCAAACGAATATTGTCCGACTGTATACATTCTTAAATGTGGGTCCGTGTTCGTTATTTCTTCCTCCAGATGTTGTTCATAACGCATCCAAAATTCCATATTGCTTTGCCCACCTGCTAACCAAATCTCGCCTATATTCACATTCTTTAACTCAATATCATTTACTTTCAATGTAACATTCACTTGTGCAGGCTGTGCTGGAATTAGAATAGAGAAGCTTCCCTTTGATACTTGCTCTTGATAAACCAACTCTTCATTAAATGGACAGATATCGTCTCATCTTGGTCACTCGTTCCAAAGATAGCAATTGGTTTTTCTCTTTGCAGAACCATATTATCTGTAAAAATACTGGCTAATGTTATCAAATTATCACCTCATTTAATGCACGAAGGTAAGTGGACTAGGAGTATAGGCATGGTCACTCCATTGGTCCACTTACCGACGCTAATTTATCCTATTTTTCGATTGAATTTTTTAAATTCAAATAAGGCATCTATTTCTTGCTCTATCTCAGGTGTTATTTCAACTGCTAACGCTTTTAAATTATTCTCTAACTGCTCAGGTTTAGTTGCACCGGTAATCAAACAGGATATAGCTGATTTTCTTAAAGCCCACGCAAGAGAAAAGCTTGCTAAATCAGTGTCTAATCGTCCAGAAATATTTATTAGAACTTCGACTTTTTCTAAATTTTCTTCAGTCAACATCGCTTGTATTTGGTCTTGATAGGTTGCACGTGAACCTTCAGGTATTGCTTGACCTTGACGGTATTTACCTGTTAAGAGCCCTTGTGATAAGGGAGAAAATGGCACAATCCTTACCCCATGGCGTTCGCACACATCCATCATCTCTTGTTCAATATAACATCAAAAATATTATATTGTGGTTGAATCACAGAAATTGGATGTAATCCCTTTTCCTTTATTATGATGAGTGCTTCTAATAATTGAACTGGCGTCCATTCACTCACTCCATAATACAACACTTTGCCTTGATCAACTAAATCACCCAATGATTGTAGTGTTTCTTCTAAAGGTGTTTCATGATCAAACCGATGGCAAAAATACATATCTAAATAAGTAGTTTGCATATTTGCTAATGACTGCTCAATGGATTCAAAGATATGTTTTCTTGATAATCCCCTTCCATTAGCATCTTTTCCTGTTGGGAAAAACACCTTGCTGGACAATACTAACTCTTTACGTGGATACTTTTGTAAAATTCGACCTAAAAATCGTTCAGCTGCACCGCCACTATAAGCATCGGCACAATCATAAAATTTACGCCCTTCGAAATTGCTTAATCAATGGTCGCTTCAGCAACATCTTGAGTTTTTTGGTCACTAACATCAGTCATCCAACTACCAATCGCAATTTCACTAACTTTTAGGCCAAATTTTCCTAACGATGATATCTCACAATTTTCTCCTTTACTTCCTACCATTTACCTACCGGACAACGCTTATGATTTAATGCTGAACGAAACTGATAAAAGCAACCACATTTACTACACGTGTCTTGATTGCGAAATGGACAATTTAGACAAATCTGTTGTCTTTGTAGCCAAACCTCATCTGAGACACGATCCAATTCAAGTGCTAACTGATCTTCAATCAGTTGTGATACATCTATCTTCATTAGTTCTTCTTTGGTTTCACATCCAAAACACGGTCGTTTTTCCATAGGCTAAATCGCTACTTGGACTGTCACAACCGACATTGGCGCTACTTTAACTTCTAATGTTTGATCAAAGATTTGTACTTCTTCCACATCTTGAATTGTAACTGTCTCTGGGTGAGAAAAATCATTATAATCATCCATTTTTTCGCCTTTTATTCCTTTTGCAGAAAGGATTGAATTCGCATTGATATTATCAAAGCTAATGGTTTCATTTTCAGTCAACGAAAAATTACAGATAGAAATAGTCATCACCTGGTCTTTTCTTGAAATGGTATAGGTGATCGTTTCATTCTCGTCACCAAAACTTTCAACAAACTCAGCCTCATGATGTTCTTTATATAAATCAAAAACATGATAAGTAGGTGTTTTAACCATTTCGGCACCTTCTGTCAATACCATTGATTGCAACACATTGACTGTTTGAGCGATATTTGCCATATGTACTCGTTCAGCATGTTTATGAAAAATATTGAATGTAATGGCTGCCACCATAGCATCACGAATTGAATTTTGTTGATATAAGAATCCCGGGTTTGTACCTGGTTCAACCGCTAACCAAGTTCCCCATTCATCCACAATTAATCCTACTCGTTTTTCTGGATCATATTGGTCCATAATTGCGGAATGACGTGTAATTAATTCATCCATATATTGAGCATGTTTAATTAATGACCACCATTCTTTTTCCTCAAAACCAGTTGCTGGACCTTTATCTTCCCACGCACCCGTCATTGCATAATGGTGCAAACTAAGACCGTCCATAAAACGCCCCGCGTTTTTCATTAATACTTCTGTCCAATAATAATCATCTACAGCTGGGCCACAAGCAATTTTATAAATCGGTTGATCTCCATACTGACGAACATAAGTTTGGTAACGGCGATACTCATCGGCATAATACTCAGCGCGCAT
Organism: Globicatella sp. HMSC072A10; assembly: GCF_001811625.1. NCBI lineage: Bacteria > Bacillati > Bacillota > Bacilli > Lactobacillales > Aerococcaceae > Globicatella > Globicatella sp. HMSC072A10. The sequence goes on from NZ_KV805614.1 coordinate 33,130, forward strand.
ATTACCACCACATCCCCAACTTTCATTACCGACACCAAAGAATTTCATTTTCCAAGGTTCATCTTGTCCATTTTCACGTCTTTGGTTAGCCATTGGCGATTCTCCAGCCATGGTGATATATTCCACCCACTCTTGCATTTCTTGAACTGTGCCACTGCCCACATTGCCATTAACATAAGCATCACATTCTAATTGCTTAATCAATTCAAAAAACTCATGTGTTCCAAAATGGTTATTCTCTGTTACACCGCCCCAATGGGTATTCACCATTTTTTTACGGTTTTCCTTTGGACCAATACCATCTTTCCAATGATACTCATCCGCAAAACATCCTCCTGGCCAACGCAATACTGGTATTTTAATATTTTTTAGTGCTTCAACGACATCTTGTCGCATTCCGTTCACATTTGGAATTTCAGAATCTTCGCCTACATAAATACCTCCATAAATACAACGTCCTAAATGTTCAGCAAAATGACCATAGATATATTTCGAAATTTTTGGTCCCTTTTTATTAATAACTGTAACTTTCATGTTACGCCTCCTCTTTTATTTTTTGATAAATTCATATGAATCTTCTAAAGTAGCAAATGGTCCTGGATACGGTGTTAAGTCACGATGATTGCCATAGAAATCTTGATTGAAAATAATATCTGTTTCATCGGCACTTTCAAAACGTTGTTCTGGTTCAAAAGCGACTCCTAGCATTTCAGTTTGAATTAAATTAACCTTAAATGCATTCAGATACTCCGCAATGTTTGTTTCTAAAGTATAATGTCCATCGTGCTCGATTAGTTCCAATTTAATAGATTCTTCTAAAATTAATTGATTTTCTTCTTTATCGAAGGCTTCCGCGCCATTTAAATAAACATTACCATTAATCCAAACTGGTAACTTGCCAAAATGAGCATTATGCATTTTCATCATGCTAGGAAACTCATTTTCTAATTCAAAATCTTTTATCCAGTCTTCATATAAAGGATATTCATTAAATAGCGAGGTGCCTGTAACAGCCTCATTTTTATCTTGTCCCCATTTTTGAATAAAGATATTATTGTAAATACGATGATCCCCATGCAAGAAAGTCATAAATCCTGCCACTTCTGTACGATGCCGAATATGGTAAGGGGTATAACGCATATCAATACGTCCATCCTCTAAAGGTGTATCGGTGCCCCCTCCAATAGATATAAATGGTCCAGAACACAAGTTATGAATAATGGCACATCCTTGGGAGGCAATACGCATTGAATGTTTTGATAAGCAAACATTATTGTCAATAATCGTTGGTCCATGACTTACTTCAACAAAAATATCTTGATTTAATTGTCCTTTTTCAATATCACCTTTTGGTGGATGATTATCATGTAGGAAGTTTTGAGTTAAACGCGTTCCTTGAGCTTGCCAATCACACCAAATCCCCATAAAACAATGATGAATATGATTGCGTCTCATTAGAACATCAATGGCCGCATGAAGTTTAATACCTGCGACTTCAGCCCCAATTAATTCCTGCATGATATTTATATGGTGAATGTGATTATCTTCAATTGTTGAGAAGACTGCTCCCATACGTCCTACAATACCGGCTTGCTCACAATGATGAATATGATTATGTCGAACAAGATGGTGTCCAATATTTTCTTTGGTCCATCCATGATATTGACCACGGCAAACAGCATCTCTTTCCATTTGAGTTGGTGTTTTAAGGTGACGATGCGTGAAATACTGGTCATTCTCCGGATCACGATATTTACCTAAGGAAATGCCTACACATTTACTATGACTCACTTCACAGTCTTCAATGACCCATCCTTTAGACCAATGCGGGCCAATTAAGCCATCTTGGAAGGATGCCGGTGGAGCCCAAGTGGTAGCCGCCATTTTTAATTTAAATCCAGATACTTGAATATAATTTCGACCTGTTTCTTTAGGCATGAAGACTCTTCGTCTAACATTTATTTCAACATTTTCCTCATTAGGGTTCTTGCCATGAAAATTTGCGTAAATTTCAGTATATTCCCCATTTTGTTTTGTATACCATTTGTAAATTGATTTTTCAGGTTCCCAAGAACGTTCGTCCACTTCACCTTTAAGACAACCTTCTAAACTTTGAACTTCATAGAAAGTGAAATCATTCATATAAACAGCTCCGGTATGATTAATTGCAGGTCCGAAATACCAATCTCCCCAAACTAATGTCGTATAGGGATTATAGTCACCAAACGTATCATTATGAAGGGATACTTTCCAAACATTATCTTGATAGGGTTCCCAGTTTGTAATACGTTCAGCACCTGAAATAATAGCACCTAAAGGTTCGGTTGAGCGATAGATGATGGGATTACCCTCTTCGCCGCCATTAACGGGACTAACATATTCACGATATAATCCTGGAGCCACTAAAACCTCATCTCCAGCAACCGCAATTTTAGCAGCATCGTTAATATGCTTGAATGGTTTTTCTTTCGAACCATCCCCATCATATTTTGCTCTAGCATTGACATAAATTAACAAGTTATTCCTCCTAACATTTTATTACTATACAACTCATCATCTTTATACTATAATAAATGAAAGCGTATAAAAATATCCATTTTGAACAACTTGGAGGAAATATGTATCCTAAACAAACTCAATTAAACAATTTGTTATTTAGTCAACTTAATCCAGATGCCGTTCCATCATCTGAAAATTCACATCTGCATCTTAGTCACAAACCTAATACTGATTTAGTTATTTATGATATTTCGATGCCCTATTTAATTTTATACCAGGCTTTATATCCAACATTAAATCGAAGTATCTATTTTGAATTTAGCGAACAACACAAAAAGCAGTTCATTTCAACCTATGAAGCTACTACTCAAACCGAGATGCCCATGCATTCACACGACTTTTATGAGTTAACGATTGTCTTGTCTGGAGAATGTAAAATGAAAATCGAAAATGAAATTGTCAGTTTTAAAGCTGGAGATTGCTGGTTTGGTAATAAGAATATTCATCATAAGGAATTCATGGATTGTGAACTGGAAATTGTCCAATTTCTGTTTAAGGAAGAGTATATCATCGAAATTTTTGATAATAACTTAGCCTATAATGAAGAAAATATTCCCTCATCTTTAAGTTCATTTTTTTCGAAATTATTCCATCGAAATAATAAAAATCCATTTTATAATAGTAAAGAATATGTTGACATTCGTATTAAAGATTTTCAGCATTTGACAATAATTCATCAATTTATTAATGAATTGATGACAGAACTATTGTTTGGTTATCATGGTAAAAGCCATATTATGAAGGGACTAATATGTAAATTATTTTATTTTTTAGAAGATAAAGCTGTTTTTAATATTGAAACCCATCTAGCGCAATTAACTACGGAAGAACACATTTTGTTTACGATAGCTTCTGCCTATAAAGATAAAATGGGCTTATTTTCTCGTAAAGAAATAGAAGAGTTAACGGGGTATAATGGTAATTATGTCGCTAGAATTGTCAAAAAAAATACCGGGATGAGTTTATTAGATTACGGGAAAATCTTTTTATTAGAACACGCTCGACAGCTCTTAATTAACACCAACCTTAGTGTTCAAGAAATTGTAGAAAAATTAGGTTACTCGAATCGTTATTATTTTAATCGTATCTTTATTGAGCGCTATCAGGTCACACCATCTGAATTTAGAAAACTCAATCGCATGAAGAGTAATTAATATATACCATATATATTAAAAAACGCCGACTGGTTTAATCCAGTCGACGCTTGATAGTTATTGATAATTAAATTATGCTAATGCTTTTTTAGCTTCTTCAACTAAAGCTGTAAATGCTTCAGCATCGTTGATTGCTAATTCTGATAACATTTTACGGTTTACTTCAATACCTGCTTTTTTCAAGCCATTCATTAATACTGAGTAGCTAATACCGTTCATACGAGCAGCTGCATTGATACGAGTAATCCATAAGCGACGGAAGTCACGTTTCTTTTGACGACGGTCACGGTATGCATAAGAGTATGATTTCATTACTTGCTGTTTAGCAGTTTTGAATAATACACTTTTCGCTCCATAGTAACCTTTTGCTAATTTTAATGTACGTTTACGACGTTGACGGGTAACTGATCCACCTTTAACACGTGCCATGTTTCATTCCTCCTTAGTTCTTCTAGAATATTATAATGCTGAGATTTGATGTTTGATACGTTTCATGTCAGACGGATGTACCAAAGTTGCTTTTGCTAATTGACGACGTTGTTTTTTAGTTTTTCCGTGGAAACGGTGACTAGTAAAAGCACGCGAACGTTTTAATTTCCCTGAACCTGTACGTTTTACACGTTTAGCTAATCCACGGTGAGTTTTTTGTTTTGGCATGATTATTCCTCCTGAAATCTATTATTCTGCTGATTTTACTGGTGAAAGCATAATAAACATGCTTCGACCATCCATTTTAGGCTGAGATTCAACAACAGCAAATTCTTTTGTATCTTCAATAAAATCTTCTAAAACTTCACGACCTAAATCTTTATGCGTAATGGCACGTCCTCTAAAACGAATACTCGCTTTAACTTTATCACCATTACCTAAGAATTTAATCGCTTGACGTAATTTAGTATTGTAGTCGTGGTCTTCAATAGAAGGACTCAAACGAACTTCTTTAACTGTAATTGTCTTTTGATTTTTACGTTGTTCTTTTTCGTTCTTTTGCATTTCGTATCGATACTTACCGTAATCCATAATTCTGGCAACAGGTGGCTGTGCAGATGGTGATACTAATACTAAGTCTAGACCGAATGTTTCAGCAATTGTCAATGCATCATCTAATGATTTTACTCCGATTTGTTCGCCATTGTCTCCAATTACGCGTAACTCATTAGCTCGGATTTCTTCGTTAATTGGTAATTCTTTAACGATAATTTCCACCTCCATAATAGTTTGAGCGGCAAGTAGGATCCGCAATACAATAAAAAAGCAAGTTTACATAATAAACTTGCCGCAATAATAGACTTACAATGAATAACCATTGAAGTCTTCTTATTTGCCACACACCTACTAGTGTTGGCGAGAAACGGCAGTTTCTACTTGTTTTTCTCAACTTTTACATAATACCATAAAAAATCTGCTTGCGCAACCCTTAAACGTGATTATTTTTATTTAGTTCTTTCCTAATCAAACTTCGATAGCTTTATTTTGATTAAATACTTCTGTACAACATCAGTCAAACGCACTTTTCTTATTATAACCAATATAGAAAATGGTTGTCCACTCCTATTTACAAAATTCAAATCACACAGTATCTGATAAAGAGCCACCCTTTAGAATGCGACTGTGTTCTCTTTATATTGATACTGTGCAACGATCACTTAATCCTTGTTTCCTTTTTAATATCAACATAACTGTGTAAAAAAACATTGCTACCATATAAAAATAGACTAAAGTATACAAGTGATAGTTTCCAAAGAAACCATCTTAACATCATGTATGATTGATCTATCTTTCCATAATTAAGACAATCCGATAATTGTGCCTTCCTCGGTAATATCCATATGGTTGGCAGCAGGTACTTTAGGTAAACCGGGCATGGTCATAATATCGCCCGTTAATGCTACAATAAAGCCGGCACCTGCATACACTTTTAAGTGACGAACGGTTACTTCAAAATCAGTTGGCGCTCCTAATAATTTTGGATTATCAGTAAATGAATATTGTGTTTTCGCCATACAAATAGGCAATTTGTCGTAACCTAAGGTCGTTAATCGACGAGCTTGACGACGTGCTTGTGGGGTTAACTTCACTTGGCGTCCACCATAAATCTTTTGCACGATTGCTTGCAATTTTTCTTCAATCGTATCCTCTAATTGATAAACATATTGCAATTTGGATTCTTTTTCGGCAGCAACAACTACTTTTTCTGCTAGCTCCATGTTTCCTTTACCGCCATTAGCCCAACCATCTGATAAAGCTACTTCGACTTCCAATTCGTGACACACTTGCTGCACTACCGCAAATTCAGCCTCCGTGTCGGTAGCAAATTTATTAATCGCCACCACAACTGGTTTGCCAAATTGTTCATTTACATTTTGTACGTGACGACGTAAGTTGGCCACACCCTTTTCAAGTGCTGTCACGTTTTCTTTAGATAAATCTTCGCGTTTAACACCTCCATGCATTTTCAAAGCACGGATAGTCGCCACCACAACGACAGCATCAGGTTCTATTTCGCCAAGGTGACATTTAATGTCCATAAATTTTTCTGCACCTAAATCTGCACCAAAGCCTGCTTCGGTAACGGTGTAATCTGCTAATTTCATTGCTGTCTTCGTAGCGATGATTGAATTACAACCATGCGCGATATTGGCAAAAGGACCACCATGAATAAAGGCTGGTGTGCCTTCTAATGTTTGTACTAAATTCGGATTAATGGCATCTTTCATTAATATAGCTAACGCACCTGATATTTGAAGGTCTTCCACCGTAACAGGTTCACCACTATTGTTATAAGCAACAATGATTCGGCCTAATTTGGACTTTAAGTCGGTCATGTTTTCCGCTAAACATAAAATAGACATGATTTCTGAAGCCACAGTAATATCAAAACCATCTTCATGTGGAAAGCCATCTGATTTTTTACCTAATCCTGAAACAATATTACGAAGTTGGCGATCATTCATATCAACGACACGTTTCCAAGTAATGGAACGAGCATCAATATCTAATTCATTACCATGATGAATATGATTATCTAAAGCAGCTGCCACTAAATTATTGGTTGCGGAAATTGCGTGGAAATCTCCTGTAAAATGAAGATTGATATCTTCCATCGGAATAACTTGCGAGTAACCTCCACCAGCAGCACCACCTTTCATCCCAAAGACTGGACCTAAAGAAGGTTCACGTAAAGCAACCATTGCATTCTTACCAATCTGTCTAAGACCATCGGCTAATCCAACTGAAACGGTTGTTTTACCCTCACCGGCCGGCGTTGGCGAAATGGCTGTCACTAAAATCAGTTTACCGTTTTGACGTTCGTCTAAATCAGCTATTTGGTTGACTAAAACCTTTGCTTTATCATGACCATAAGGGGATAACTCGGTTGGTTGAATACCTAATTTATCCGCAATGACTTGAATTGGTAATGGTTGGATGCTATGTGCAATTTCAATATCAGTTAAATGTGACAAAAATTCTTACTCTCCTTCTCTTATTGGCCAATATCTTGACGATAACTTAAATTTGAACTTTTAATTTGTTTAACCAACTCATAGGCTCTTTCTCTAGCCATCGCTCGACTACTTCCCAAGCCCACTGCAGTTAATACTCGCCCACCGATATTCACAATGGTATCTTCTATTTTTTTGGTTCCATTATGAAATAATAGTTGATCCGAAGCTATTGATGGCGGTAATTCAATCGGATGGTTTTTATCAAACGTTTGTGGATATCCTTTAGAATGAAGCACCACCCCAACTGAATGTTGGGGAGACCACTGAAGGTCATGCTCATTCAAATTATTTGCAATGGCCTTTTGAATTAATTCAACTAAATCCGATTCAAGTCTTGGTAAAAGCACTTGCGTTTCAGGATCGCCAAAACGAACATTAAATTCCAAGACTTTGGGTTGGTGATGATCGACCATTAATCCAACAAATAAAACCCCTGTGAAATCAAACCCTTCTGACTCTAATCCATATTCAATTTGTGCTAAAAGAGTTTGAATCCGTTGATGCAAATCAGTGGCAAGACTATTAGTTGGAGAATAGCCACCTAAACCGCCGGTATTAAGTCCTTGATCGCCTTCTTCGGCTTTTTTATAATCATGGGCCATATCTAATGGAAATAATTTATTATGTGAAACCAAACATAAGAGTGATATTTCCTCACCCGTTAAATATTCTTCAATAACCACTTGATGACCTGCTGCACCAAATTTGTGATGATTCATCATCGAGTCAAGCGTCTCTTTTACTTCTTCTCTTGTCTGAGCAATCACAACCCCTTTTCCTAGTGCTAAACCATCTGCTTTTAAAACGATTGGCAAAGATAACGATTCAGTCACGCGGATTCCTTCTTCATAAGAGGTTACCGTTTCATAGGTAGCAGTTGGAATTTGATGGCGGACTAAAAACTGTTTGGTGAAATCTTTTGAGCCTTCAAACTGAGCACAATGACGATTCGGTCCAAAGATAACGAGCCCTGCAGCTTCAAAAGCATCAACTACACCTAGACATAGTGGTTCCTCAGGACCCACTATGGTCAGGTCTATCGCTCTCTCTTGAGCAAAAACCACTAAAGCTGGAATATCTGTTGGTTCTATTTCAACTTGAGTCGCAATTGAGGCTATACCAGCATTGCCTTTCGCTACAAACACTTCTTCAACTTGTGGCGATTGTGACACTTTCCAAGCTAGCGCATGTTCACGGCCACCATTTCCGATAATCAATATTTTCACAGATTGCCTCCTAATGTTTGAAATGACGCATGCCAGTAAAGATAACCGAGATGTCTTGTTGATTAGCGGCTTCAATCACTTCCGCGTCTTTAACTGAACCACCCGGTTGGATAATCACTTTAATGCCATAATCGACTAATGTATCAATAGTATCTTTAAAGAAGAAGGCATCTGATGCTACAACAGCCCCTTCTAATGGAAATTCTGATCGTTCAAGCGATTTTTCTAAAGCCCAAACGCGTTTCACTTCGCCATGACCTAGGCCATAGGTTTGGCCATTTTTAGCTACTACCATTGCATTAGATGCAATATGTTTGCACACTTTCCACGCAAAAATCAAATCTTGTTTCTCTTCTTCGGTAATCGCACGTTCAGTCATTAACTCCCATTTTTCAAAAAGTTCACGGTCAGTCTCTTGTAATAATAAACCATCGACTGTTTCTTTGAATTGTAAATTATTGGGTTTAATGTCTCCTAAAGTCGGTATTTCTAACAAACGGATGTTTTTCTTCGCTTGCAATACAGCTAATGCTTCCTCAGAAAATTCAGGCGCTGCCACAATTTCTAAAAAGGTTTTGCTTAGTAATTGTGCCGTTTCTAAATCGACTGGACGATTAAGGCCAATAATACCGCCAAAAATAGAATTCGGATCACAGTCATGCGCTTTTTGATACGCTTCTGCTAATGTGGCACCAATCGCAACACCACATGGGTTCGCGTGTTTAACTGCTACAGCAGTTGGTTCTTCAAATTCTAATAATAAATCCAAACAAGCTTTTAAATCATTTAAATTATTATAGGATAATTCCTTGCCATGTAATTGCTTAAAGTTATATTTCTTTTGACTAGTTGAATAATATGCAGCTTGTTGATGTGGATTTTCGCCATAACGTAAGGATTGTGGTGTCTTATAAGCTAAGGTTAAATATTCAGGAAAAGCTACTTCATTAGTACGATTAAAGTAAGCTGCTATTTGTGCATCGTAGTAGGCTGTCAAATTAAAAGTTTTGCCAGCTAAGGTCTGACGCTCCGCTAAACTTAAGCTCCCGTTTTCTTGTAATCGGCTTAATACCCAATCATAATCCGTTTGTTCCACGATAATAGTGACATCTTGATAGTTTTTAGCTGCCGCACGAATCATCGATGGACCGCCTACATCAATTTTTTCAATAATATCACCATGAGTCGCATCGACTTTAGCAACCGTCTCTTCAAATGGATATAAACTATTCACGACCATATCAATACTTTGAATATCATGTTCTGCTAAGGTTTGGCGGTGTTCTTCATTATCTCGTTTAAATAAGATCCCTCCATGAATAGCTGGGTGGAGTGTTTTTACTCTTCCGCCTAACATATCTGGATAAGAGGTAACATCTTCAACGGGAGTGACGGCAATCCCAGCCTCTTCTAAACATTTTTGAGTACCTCCGGTCGATAATATTTCCCAACCAAGGTCAACTAAACCTTGAGTGAACTCGACAATACCTGTTTTATCATATACTGAAATTAATGCACGCACGATGAATTTCCTCCTATTAAGTCTTTAATACTTTCAATTAAAATATGATGTTCGATTTCTAATACACGTTGTTGTAAGCTTTCAGGGGTATCTTCTGGCAATACATGAACCACTTCTTGACGAATGATAGGTCCCTCATCTAACTCTGCGTTAACTATATGGGTAGTCGCACCCGTTATTTTCACCCCACGTTTAATCACCGCTTCATGAACTTTTAAACCATAAAATCCTTTACCGCTAAATGCCGGAATTAAAGAAGGATGAATATTTAAAATTTGAGTTGGATAGGCCGCTAATAGTTCTGGCCCTATTTTTCTTAAATAACCTGCTAATATTACGTAATCTACTTGGGCTGATTGTAAGGCAGAGGTTATATCACCCTCTAAGCGGCTGGTCAGGGTCTTAATCCCAGCCAAGCGCGCTCTTTCCAAACCATAAGCTGTAGCATCTGATGAAATGACGATGGCTATTTCCACGTCTAACACTTGCTGATGACAAGCATCAATGATTGCTTGAAGATTACTGCCTCCCCCTGAAATTAATACACCTAACTTTATCTTTCTCATGATAAACGTACACCTGTAAAGTCATCGCTAATTGTCCCTAAAACAAAGGCCTGACTATCAACAGTCGCTAGACAATTAAGTGCTGTCTCTACGGCTGCTGGAGCGACGACCACTACTAGTCCAACGCCCATGTTAAAGGTGCCATACATTTCATCACGATCGATTTGTCCCCATTCTTGTAATAATTTAAAAATGGCTTGTTCAGGAATCGCTTGGGTATCGATTGTAATCCCTAGATTATCGGGAAGGATGCGAGGTAGATTTTCTTCTAAACCGCCACCAGTTATATGGGCAATCCCTTTAACCTCAACACAATCGAATAAGGCGGCCACTTCTTTTGCGTAAATACGTGTGGGCACTAATAATATTTCGCCAACCGTTTGATCTAAACCAGGAATATTATCTTCATAGCTGATATTAGCTTTTTCTAAGATTGCTCGTACCAATGAAAATCCATTAGAATGGACCCCTGATGAAGCTAATCCAATCGCCACATCCCCTGGTTTTATATTGGCACCTGTGATTATTTTTTCTTCATCTACCAGACCGACGACAAATCCTGCTAAGTCATATTCATCTTCTGAATACATTCCGGGCATTTCTGCCGTTTCGCCACCAATCAGTGCTGCACCAGCTTGTTGACAGCCCGTAACTACTCCTTCAACAACTGCTGCCATCTTTTCCGGAATTAATTTTCCGGTAGCGATATAATCTAAAAAAAACAATGGTTTTGCACCTTGACATAAAATGTCATTGACACACATTGCCACACAATCAATACCAATTGTATGGTGAATATTTAAGGTTTGCGCAATCATCAACTTGGTGCCTACCCCATCAGTACCTGAGACTAACACCGGTTTTTTTATCCCCATTAAATCAGGTTTGAAAACACCAGAAAAACCTCCTAAATTGGTTAGTACTTCCGGACCATGTGTTTTTTTAACCATATCTTTCATTAATGCAACTTGCTCATAACCGGCTGCTTTATTGACGCCAGCTGTTTTATAATCTAACCCCACATTATGCCTCCGTTCTTTCAAAGTAGTCGCCATACATTTGTTGACGTCCTATCGCTTTGTATAAACCATTTAGCGATAAGAAAGCTAATGAATCACAGCCAATGATGGCTTTCATTTCTTCAATATTATGTTCATAAGCAATTAATTCGTCATTATCAGGAATATCTACCGTTAAATTATTCGAGCTAACAATTTGCGGTGCCGCGATTCTGACATGTACTTTATTAGCTCCTTTTTCTTTTAAATTCTTTACAATTCGTTTAATAGTAGTGCCTCGAACAATTGAATCGTCAATTAATATAATGTCACGATTCATAATGTTGCCACGAATCGGCGTTAACTTAATCTGAATGCCACGTTCGCGTTCGACTTGCGTTTCTTCGATAAATGTACGGCCGACATAGCGATTACGGACAAACCCCTCTTGGAAAGGAATGCCGGATTCTTTGGCATAACCTAAAGCAGCAATCACGCCAGAATCCGGAGCACCAATCACAATATCAGCTTCAACTGGTGCCTCTAAGCTCAACATTTTTCCTAAACGGTAACGCGCATCATAAACTGAAATATTATCAATTACCGAATCTGGACGAGCGGTATAAATAAATTCAAATGCACAAATATTAGACGTTTCATTTGAAAGGTAATAAGATGTTTGCCCATTTGCGGTATGAATAAAAATCTCACCCGGTTGCAAGTCGCGAACAAAACGTGCACCAATCGACTCAATGGCACATGATTCAGTCGCAACAATCGTCGCTTGTGAATCATAACCGATACATAAAGGTTTAATGCCCATAATATCACGGTAAGCAATCATCTTATCGTCATTGAGATAAATGAAACTAAACGCACCTTCAAGACTCAATAAGTACTCTCTTAAGTCTGCACATTCACCTTCAAGGCGATCCCATAAATCGTCAAAAACAGAACCTTCATTGGTAACCACACCATCAAAAACCATCACCGCCCCATTTCGTTGGATTGGCATATCCGGTGTGTGGTCATAACGGAACTTATATTTTACAAAGCCAACGCCCTTTGATCCTTTCAAATCATCATTTTTTCCACGGGCAAAGCTTCGCTTAATAAGTCCCGGTCCAACACAAAGGTCCACTTCTCCGTCATGCACGGTCGCAATACCAGATGATTGTTGCCCTCTATGTTGTAAGGCATAAATACCAAAATAAATGGAAGTAAAAACATCTTTGGGCTCTGTTGAAAAGTATCCAAATAATCCACTCATGGTAAGCCCCTTATAGGTCGGTAATGTCATCAGCCATCTTGATAACATTTTGTTTCATTTGTTGTTTATAGGCTAATAATTTTGCAGCGATGTCTTTATCATGAACCGCTAAAATTTGAGCTGCTAAAATCGCAGCATTAGCTCCACCATCAATCGCAACCGTTGCGACTGGAACACCTGAAGGCATTTGCACAGTTGATAATAATGCATCAAGACCATCAAGCGTTGATGATTTAACCGGAATTCCGATTACTGGTTTAATCGTCGCACCAGCTAATACCCCCGCTAAATGGGCTGCTTTTCCAGCCATCGCAATGTACACATCTGCCTCATCACGTTCCACTTCTTCCAGTAATAAATCTAAGGCACGGTGAGCAGAAATCACTAATACTTTGTAAGGTAAACCAAATTCTTTTAATTGTTCTACGACTTTTTGAGCAATTCCTTTATCGGAGGAAGATCCCATAATAATTGTTATCATTGCTATTCCTTTCTATATTTAAAGTTTTTAATTAAAATATTGACGAGCTGACTGAATAAATGGCGGTAAAGCTTCAATTTCAATATTGACGTATAAATCCTTATCCATTCTTTCAGGGTTTGAAACGGAAGCAAAGACTAAGCCATCTGGACTGGTCATCGCATCCACTGCGGGTGCATGATGGTACTCATTAAATACCGATAACACTTGCCCATTAGCAAATAATTCATCTGCTTTATCCCCTAAATCAATTTGTCCCCAAGCAGTCGCTACTGCGGTTGAGAATATTGGCGATGTCGCTTTGTTCGCCCATGCTGAATAATTAGACACTAGGGTACTTGGAATAATGTCTGCCATAAATTTGCCATATGGATTTTGGTTGACTTGAATCTTGGTTCCTGGTTGGAAACGTCCGAATTCAATTAAACCGGCACGAATTAAACTTGCTCCTGCAGAACCAGCTCCGTAAATTAGCCCTTTTTGTTCAAGATGTTGCATGATGGCTTGTCGAACAGCTTCATCCTGAAGTACTAAATCCCAACCAAAGCCAGATTCACTTGGTTCATTAGCAAACACAAAACCTGAAGCCAATGCAATTACTTGATAATCGTTTATTTTAGCTGCTAGTGCCGCCACAGATTGTTGATAGAGTTCATGACTTGAAGTTTGAATAATGTGAAATTCTGTCATAAAACCTGCCGCTTCAAAAGCATCACGTAAGTCATATTCCGTATTGGCACCTAAAATTACTGGAATCAATACACGAGGTTGATTGTTTTTAACTTGCTCACTGTATGTTTGAGTCACTGGTTTTGGACTTATTTGCATTGGTTTTTCAATCAATTCATACACTGAAGCTAAAACTCGTTTATTTGCTTGATGAATGTCGGTAATCTTAAGTTGAACATCCGCTAAACTAATTACCTCCACTTGTGTTTGACCAATCACTTCATAGGTTAACCCTTCTAAAACAGTTAAGTCTTCTACCTCAACTACAAAAGATCCCATCATTGCTTCAGTTAAACGATGAGCCATTCTGTCATGCAATTGGATTCCAATGTGGTTTCCATAAGCCGTATTCAATACTTCTGATAGTAAACCTTTGACACCGACCGTAGAAACAGCAGCTAATTTTCCTTCAATCGCTAACTGATGTAATCTTTCAAGTGTCGCTTTAAAATTACTTAAATCTAAGGTACCGTCTGCTTGAATAACTGATTCTATTAAGACAACCGGATGATTCGCTTTTTTAAAGGCTCGTGATACAACCTGGTGAATGGTTCCCGTCGCTACAGCGAAACTTACTAATGTCGGCGGCACCGTTAATTCTTCGAAAGTACCCGACATTGAATCTTTTCCGCCGATAGCAGCTAATCCTAAAGCCGCCATCACTTCATTCGCACCTAATAATGCTAATACTGGTTTGCCCCATGCTCTTGGATTGTTCCCTAAAGATTCAAAATATTCTTGGAAAGATAAGCGTGCTTTTTTGTAATCAAATCCCATCGCAACTAAACGAGCAATTGATTCTACTACCGCATAATATCCTCCATGGAACGGTGAACGTTCTGCTAAATATGGATGGTAACCATATGCCATCACAGATGTCGTTTGAGTTGCACCTTTATCAACTGGTAAACGAGAAATCATTCCTAATTCTTTCGTTGCACGGAATTTTCCACCATATGGATAAAGCACGGTTCCACGACCAATTGACGCATCAAATTGTTCATCCATTGCTTGTTGATTGGCTTCAGCTAAAGTTTGAACAAAAGCCATCACATTTTCTTCGGTAAAGGCAAACTCTTCGTAATCAAAAGGTTTCTGTGTTGGGTTAACTAAAAGGGCATCCGCTTCTTTTTCGGCCCCATTAGTATTTAAAAATTCACGACTTAAGTCGACAATTTTTTGACCGTTCCAATGCATCACCATGCGTTTTGACGCAGTAACTTCCGCAATAATGGTTGCTTCAACATCTTCATCCGCACAATATTGCATAAAAGTATCAATATCATCTTTTGAAACCACCACAGCCATTCGTTCTTGTGATTCTGATAATGCAATCTCGCCGCCATGCATTCCTGGATATTTGGTTGGCACTTTATCCAAGTCAATCATAAGACCATCGGCTAATTCACCTACCGCAACGGATACCCCACCGGCACCAAAGTCATTACAACGTTTAATCAATCTAACAGCATCGCCATTTCTAAAGAGACGGCCGATTTTACGTTCAATGGACGCATTTCCTTTTTGAACTTCTGCACCGGCCGTTTCAAGTGAAGTTTCTGTTTGAACTTTTGACGAGCCAACAGCAGCACCTAAACCATCACGTCCAGTACGTCCACCTAATAAAACAACATAATCACTAGCTTGAGGCTCTTCCCTAACAACATTCTCTCGCGGAGCCGCCGAAATGAGTGCACCCAATTCCATCCGTTTTGATTCAAAACCAGGATGATAGATATCCTCATTAAAAGAGGCGGTAACCCCATATTGATTGGCATAATCTGCATAGCCAGCAAGCGCCGTTTTAGCAATAACTCGTTGTGGCAATTTGTCTTTACGAACATTTGCCCATGCTTGGTTAGGATTCATTCCGCCACCCAAGCGCATTGCTTGATAAACCCAAGAGCGACCTGACAATGGGTCTCTGACCCCACCGCCAATACAGGTTGACGCTCCCCCAAATGGTTCAATTTCGGTTGGGTGGTTATGGGTTTCGTTTTTAAAGTATAATAACCAATCTTCTTCGGTTCCTTCTACATCTACTTTTATTTCTAAAGCACATGCATTGATTTCAGCAGAAATTTCGACATCCTCTAATTGATGTTTCGATTTTAAGTTTTTCGCTTGAATAGTGGCTAAATCCATTAAAGTAATCGGACGATCGGTACGTTGTAATTGTTGACGAGTTTGAAGATAATTATCTAAAGCTGCTTGGAATAGAGGTGCAAATTCGCCTGCTTCTACCTCGATATCTTTTAAGTGCGTATTAAATGTTGTATGGCGGCAATGATCGGACCAATACGTATCAATTACTTTTAATTCGGTTAAATTCGGTTCACGGTCTTCTGATTGGAAATAAGTTTGACATAATTTCAAGTCATCAAAATCCATTGCAAACTGTGTACCAAATACCTTTAACGCTTCATCATCCATTGTTAAAAATCCACTAATCGGTTCTAAATCGGTCGTTGCTGACGCTTGAATCACCGGATTGGCTGCATCAAAAGCCACTTCTACTTTTTCAACAGGATTCAAATAATATTGCTTAAACATTTCAAATTGAGTAGTCGAAATATTTTCAATCACAATCACTTCAGAATGATGAACGCGTCCATGATCAAAACCTAAGACTTGACGCATCATTCGTTCGGTCATTTCTTCCTTTTCATTGTATTGGCCTGTTACTTGACGACATCTAAATGCATGTCCAGCAAATAAATCATCAGTATTTAGATGTAAAAGACGATGCGGCGTTGATAACATTCGGTCTTTAACTGTTTCTAATTCAGCTTCACTTAAATTCTCAAAATCAAAAATATCAAAGTAGTGAATGACAAATTCATTTTCCCATCCTAAAAACTCACGTGCTTCTTTCGCTAATCGTTCAACTTTTCCTAACTGTCCTTGAATGGATTCTGTAATTACGCGCATTTTGTTGTCCCCTCTTATAAATAATGAACGATATCTAATGGATTGACGTATTCAGTTTCTTTATAAACACGCATATTACCACCAGACACTTCATCGATTAACACAATTTCATCACTACCCGCTAAACGTCCAAATTCTAATTTAATATCATAAAGTGATAATCCTTTAGTGGCTAAATCTTCTTTAATAATAGTTGAAATATCACGAGTCAATTGTTTGATCTTAGCATATTCACCTTCATTTAAAATTCCTAAGATTTCTAATGCATCTTCATTAATCAGTGGATCTTCTCGGTCATCATCTTTTAGTGTAAATTCAACATACCCTTCCAGTGGCATACCTGATTCAGCATATAATCCATAACGACGAATAAATGAGCCAACCGCTACAAAACGGCAAATAACTTCTAAGCCTTTTCCGAACACTTTAGCCGGTTTAATTTCCATCGTATTCTCATCAATGTTGGCCTCAACAAAATGTGTTGGAATTCCTTTTTCTTCAAGGAGTTCAAAGAAATATTTAGAAACTGTGACATTGGCTTTTCCTGAACCTTCAACCGTTAAACCAACCTGATTGGCACCTGGATCAAATTGGCCATCTTTACCAGTCATATCATCTTTAAAGTGAAAATAGGTTTTACCTTGTTCGTCTTGCAATAAATCTTTCGTTTTACCTCGATAAATGTTTTCCATTCCATTGACTCCTTTACTTTTTATCTGCTCCGACTAACTATAAAAAAAAAATGATGAGGAATATAACTCACACAGACTTTTTTAGTTTAACATTCGCATTTTTTGAATGTCATTCTAATAAAGCCATAATTATTATCCCATCTATGCTTTTATTATAAACAAATATAATAACTATTGTGTAAAAAAACTTATTGTGTTTTATTTCTCCTGTTTAATGTTCGTGTTTTTAAACGGGAGGTAGTCTTTTAGGAGGTATCATCTTATGTTCAAACTTTTTACTAATCCCCAAGATAAAAAAAGCGAGCAAGAAGTAGAAAACCACCGATTTTCGCTTCACCTGCTCGTCCAGTCATAATTTTGGGAGTGAACCAGAAGTAGAAAATTGAATGATTTTCGCTTCGTCTGTCCACCCCCGCACAGTTGAGTAGGCCTTAAACAAGTCTTTAAGACGCAGGTTGAGACCACTCAACCACTGCGCTTAAGACGCAGATTGAGACCACTCAACCACTGCGCTTTGAATTAAATAGAAATGCTTGAGCAGAATTTAAAAAGTTTTTGCCCAGCCTCCCTCGATCGCCGTTTGATGACACCAATTATGACGCCATTAAATAAAAAAATGAGACTAGGAAGAAATCATTTAAGTATCTTCCCAATCTCATCGACTATTTTTAATTTTATTTCGTTTGATAATCAAATGCTTCAATCGGTGAGGATGCAATTAAAAGAAAGACATATCCCGTTTGAAGCCATACAATCGATACGTCCATTAAACCATGAACCAAAACCAATACTCCCATCGCCATCAATAAGGCTATATCTTTCTTCTTAGATGGTTCGCTTAATTGTTCTATTAAAGTACGAACAAAAGGCGTTAAGGCATTTACAAAAATTAATAACCCGAAAATTCCATAATTAGCTAAAAAATCTATCAATAGTTGATGTGAATGCATATCCGCTTCATTCGTCACTAAATAATAGAAATTAATATATGCTAAAGGACCTCTTCCAGTTAATGGGCGTGTCTTAAATATTGCCCATCCATTAGACCAAATCATAAAGCGATCTTCAAAACCGTAAGCTAATGACTCAAAACGTGGGAAAATACTTGGGTTTAAAATAATCACCACTAATCCCACTATACCCAGCGTTAAAAACACTATTGCGATACGGCGATAATTAAACCACAATATCACAAAAGCACCAATTAAAACCGTTGGAATCAACATTCTCGATGCAGTTAAAATAACTGAAATACTATTTAAGGATAGAATTAATAAAACGAGAGCATATTCCCATTTGTTTTTGGCAATAGTAAACCAATAAATAGTAATCACCATCGCCATCACGATATAGAGCCCGAAATAGTTAGCATTAAAGAAGAAAGACTCGGCTCTAAATTGAGGACTTGCATCAGTTATTATATAAGTCCAAGGTAATGAACGCTCTTGAATAAATTTAACATAAGTACTTATTGCATGTATACTTATCAGGCCACTCTCAATAATCAAAATCTTCATTAATAAGACAAACAAATCACGCTTTATAATTTGGCGATAAACCCAAAAGAATAATGCAAATAATAAAAAACCTAGTGGAAGTAGAGCACCTAAAAAATTATAATTCAATAATGCAACCACTTCTGCATATACAAAAAAAACCAACCAGGGTGATAATGTCTTTAAAATTTCTATTAAACTATCGCGTTTTTGATACATTAAAATCATCAAAATTATGAATATTATCGGACCGCTAATGAAAAATGGCAGTACAATACTCATAGTTGCATAAATTAAGAGACGTTCTGGTAAAGTATATCGGGTCAGTAATTTCATAGTAACACCTCCAGAAGCACAATGTTTAAAATTATATATACATTATATAATACTAGCATAATCATGACTATTAATTGTGAAGTTTTTTTGAAAAATTAGAATTTTTTCTAACTTTATGCCACATTTTGTCTTTTATTTGCTATAATTATTAGGGACTATTACTAAGGAGGATTTATTTTGAATTTAACATCCAAATTTTCTAAATATCTACTAACATTTTTAACATTATCCATGATTAGCGGACCGATTGGCGTTTCTGCACAAGTATCAAAAACCCCAATCTTAAGCGGCGATGTACCCGTTATTGAAGAGACTGACCCCTATGTATTACCCGAGGATTACCCTCAAGACATCTTAGATTGGTACGCCTCCAATATTGACGCTCGTTCTTACGTGGTAATGGATGGTGAAACAAATCGTGTATTAGCTGAACAAAAAGCCAATACGCGTTATCCTATCGCTTCTATGTCAAAAGTTGCGTCAATATATTTAGTCTACCAAGCTATTAAAGACGGAAAATTGAAAATGGATGACAAAATTGAAATCCCTCAAGCAATTGAAGATAATATGTCATTTAATCCTGAAATGTCAGCCATGGGATTATATGGTGGGGTTGAGTATACCGTGAAAGACTTAATTTACGGTGTTATGTTATTATCAGGTAACGACGCAACATCTGCTTTAATGTGGCACCTATATGGTTCAGAACAAGAAGGTGTTAAAGCGATTCGCGAATTATTAACGTCTTGGGGCATGACCAACTTTGAATTTTATACTGTTTCTGGTATTCCAAATCAATATATCCCAGAAGATTGGTGGATTGAAGGTTCAGTTGCCGAAAATGAAAACCAAATGACTGCTTCTGATGTTGCATTGATGGCACAACATATTGTACATGACTTCCCTGAAGTTTTGGAAGTGACGAGCGCGGATAGTTATGTCGCACAAGAAGGGACAGAATATGAAGTTGTCATGTCAAATCCTAATCAATTATTACCAGGTGGCGCATACGAACGAGCAGAAATCACCGGCTTAAAATCTGGTATGACTGATGCAGCAGGTAAAAACTTTGTCGCTTCCGGTAAGGAAAACGGTCGTGAAATTTATGTCGTTGTGATGGGATTATTCGATACCGCAGAAATGACGATGAGTTCTTATTGGGAAATTGAAATTTTACTTGATAAATTAGCAGAATATCCTGAGCTATATAAAAACGAGGGGTTGCCTGTTAATCAACACGAAAAACCAGTAGAAGAAGAAACTACCGTTGATGGCGAAACCACTCAAAGTGATGAAATCGAATCTCTAATTAAAGAACACGGTATTCCAAATGAAAACCGTCGTGATAATCCGATCACAAACTTTATGAAAGATATTTTTAATTTCTTCAAATAAAACCATATAATTAAAGCTCCTCAATCGACTTGAGGAGCTTTTTATTTACATAAACATAAAATGAGTGAACAAGAAGCTAGGCAAAAATTAAAAAAATTGATAAATCTAATCTCTTTAGTTTATTATGCAGTGGTTGAGTAATTTCAAGCTGCGCTGGGGTAAACAGACGAAGCGAAAACCAATCGATTTTCTACTTCTGGCCAACTCCCTCAATACCCACTCCCAAGCTAATATTGAGTATGTACAAAATATTTCTGACATAACATCACTTTATGATACTCGGGCATCGTCTAATAACCGTTTAATCTTGTTCTAGTCTCTATCGTTAGTCCTAAATCCATTATTTTCCAATGGTAAAGGTGTATTTATGCCCTTGGGTTAAACTTTGATAAAACCCATCTGCTTCATACATTTGAAATACTTGCACAGCTGCAACATCACTTTCATTAGGATAAACGTGTTTAACGAACGGATTATCTTTTAAAACTTCTTCTAGGCCTTCTCGACCGATTTCTTTTACTTTCCCTTCGATACGAATCACTTGAATTAAATAATCATCTTGCTTCAACGCTGTAATCGCAACATTTTGATTTCCTTGTAATTGCTTATAAAAATTAGTCTTTGGACTCGTCATAAAGAAAATTCCTTTTTCATTGGCTACCCCAACATTAATATAACGAGCATGTGGTTTGCCTTCAGCATCTACTGATGAGAATACTGCCGCTTTAATATCATTTTGTAAAATTGCTAAAATATCTTCTACTTGCATCAGATGCACCCCTATCTAAATATTACGTTAAATTAATTATACCACATTCCAGATAAAAGCGATATCATTATCAAGAAATGGATAGTGTCAAATTATTGTTGGTTTTCCTCT
>NZ_KV805615.1:0-259 GCF_001811625.1 Globicatella sp. HMSC072A10
CTATCAAAAGAATTGAAATTGGTTGTGAATATAGAAAAAAGTAAAGTAGGTAGTCCTTACCGTTTAAAGTTCTTGAGCTGTCTGATAATGAAAGCGAATGGAGGCTGTCGATACCGACCGACTAAAGAAGCAGTGAAGCAATTCAAAGCGAAACTTAGACAAGTCACGAGTCGGAAAACACCGAAAACCTTTCAAATGTTGGTAAAGGAAATCAACCAAGTAGCCAGAGGGTGGATACAATACCACGGAAGAGGCTATA
>NZ_KV805616.1:0-308 GCF_001811625.1 Globicatella sp. HMSC072A10
TTGATTAGTCGTCCTCTCACACCACCGTACGTACGGTTCTCGTATACGGCGGTTCAATAATGTAAGTACACTTGCTCTGCCAATTGGGTCATATTCAAAAGACCCCATTGGTAGAGTTTTTCCGTTGGTATGGCTTGATGAACTTCCCAAGTACAGGACAATCGCCAATATTTCTTTCTTGAATAGGCGATACGTTTGGACTCATCGAGTGTTAGTCCTCTCTTCATGAGTTCTTTTATCTTCGTTCTTGGTCGTTTCCATCGTTTGAGTATTAGTTGTCTGATTCTGCGATGTAACCAGGATTCAAT
>NZ_KV805617.1:0-905 GCF_001811625.1 Globicatella sp. HMSC072A10
TGTAAATGCTAATCTAAAAGTGGTCCAATAATCGATTAATAATAATCGAAAAACGGTCCACTTGTTTTAATTTAAATCCCCATATGTGATAATTCTCATATGGAGGTGATAGGAGTGATAAATTTAATGGATAAGCATACAATCATAAGACTCAAACTTGAAGGCGATTCAAATAGAGAAGTAGCTCAGAAGCTTGGAATTAACCGTAAAACTGTAGCAAAATATTGGAATGATTACAAAAAACTACAAAAAAATCTTGATGAAGGAAAAGTAGAGGCTCGCATCGTACAAGAAAAAATAGCACAAGAACCTAAATATGATAGTTCAAATAGAAAAAAAGTAAAATACACTAAAGAATTGGATGAATATTTAGATAAAATCTTAGAAGGCGAAAAAGAAAAAGACTTAAAATTAAAAAATCATAAGCAATCTTTAAGTGTCGTTCAAATTCATAAACTAATACTTGATAAAGGATTTGAGATAAGTTATCCATCAATAGTTTCGTATGTAAGAGAAAAGAGAAAGAAAATTAAAGAAACTGCTGTGAGACAACAGTACGACTTTGGTGACAGGTTAGAATATGACTTTGGAGAGGTAAAACTTTACATAGCAGGAAAATTAAAAGCCTTAAGTCTAGCAGTTCTATCATCACCTGCTTCAAACTTTAGATGGGCATATCTTTACACAAATCAACAGGCTGAAGTGTTTTTCGATTCCCAAGTTAGGTTTTTTGAAATGATTGGTGGTATGTACAAAGAAGTAGTTTATGACAATATGAAAAATGTTGTTACAAGATTTATTGGTAGAAATGAAAAGAAGCTAAACAAAAATCTTTTAGCTTTCGCTAATTACTATGGATTTAATATCAATGTAACAAACTGCTTCAAGGGTAATGAAAAAGGTCA
>NZ_KV805618.1:0-302 GCF_001811625.1 Globicatella sp. HMSC072A10
TGTGTCATAATGGCATATTTGAAATCATTTATTTTTTCATAGGCATTTCTAAGCCCTATATCAAGCGAAAGTAGATATTCTACCATCATTTTTTCAGTCACTAATCCATCGAACAGGCGATGGGTTTGATAATTCTCAAAATCTAGATCTTCTCGGTTTTTAAGAAGTAATTTCCATAATTTTTTCAACTTATTATAATCACATTTCGAGGGTTTCTTTTTATATTGATTCATTACTTGAATCCTTAGGTTGTTAAGGGCTCTATTGAGTAATTGAATGATATGGAACCGGTCAATCACAAT
>NZ_KV805619.1:0-22642 GCF_001811625.1 Globicatella sp. HMSC072A10
CACTTTTGTACAATTTTGTGTTGACATTTACACCACTCTCCGAAACAATAAAGTAGTCTCACACTAGATATTAAAACGGAGTTTGAGACCACTCAACTTACGCGCTATAAAATAATAAGATGGCACCAAACTGAATTTATCAAGTTTTGCCCACTCTCACTAAGCTTATTTTATCGAACAAAAAAACTCAATACATCAGACTTGCGACCTAATTTGCTTGTCTAAAAGATTGAGCTTATTTAAATTTATCGTGAATCAGTTTTGACAGTCGCTAATAATAGCACTTCTCTTCTGACAACGAATAACTAGCGTGCGCCCATAATTTTATGAGGCATATAAGGTTCTTCTAAATATAATAAATCTTCTTCACTTAATGTAACTTTTAAAGCGCCGACCGCATCGTCAATATGGCTCGTTTTGGTGGTCCCAATAACCGGTGATAACACCCCTCTAGCCCATTGCCAAGCTAAAGCAATCTGTTGCATTTTGACACCATATTTTTCTGCAATCTCATGAACTCTTTTTACAATTTCATAATCTTGCGCTTCAGTCGAATCATATTTACGAACTGCAGTGGTATCGGTTTTACTTCTTAAAGTATCCGTGTGCCAATCTAAACGTGTTAAACGACCCGCAGCTAAGGGACTATATGGCGTTAATGATACATTAAATTGCTGACAAACCGGGATTAGTTCTCGTTCGTCTTCACGATACATTAAATTATAATGATTTTGCATCGATTGAAATGGTGCCCAACCATTATCCTTCGCAATATTTTGTAAATTATGAAATTGATAACCATACATAGCCGACGCACCTAGTGCACGTACTTTACCGTCTACTACTAATTGATTCAAAGCTTCCATCGTTTCTTCCATTGGCGTCTCATAATCGAATCGGTGGATGATGTATAGATCTAAATAGTCCGTACCTAATCGTTTTAATGTCCCTTCAATTTCACGATTAATGGCAGCACGTGATAATTTGCCTGGATTAAAGTAAACTTTCGATGCTAGAATCACTTCATCACGCTTAAAATTACGTTTTACAATATTCCCAACATATTCTTCACTCGTTCCCTGAGAGTATCGATTAGCCGTATCAAAGAAATTAATTCCTTGGTCAAAAGCATGTAACATAATCTTTTCGCTTTCAGGCTCTTCTAACGTCCATTCATGCATCGTACCTGGCTCACCAAAACTCATACAACCCAAACAAATCTTTGAAACTTCAATATCGGTATTACCTAATTTTCCGTACTCCATATTCACCCTCCATTTTAATCAAATTCTCATAATAGCATTATAAATGATAATGTCTGATTTCGCTATTAATATGCTATTGAGCTAATAGGATGGAATGAACAATATATCGTAAATAAGCTGATATTTGCTTCGTCTGCCCACACCCGCAGAGGTGAGTAGGCCTCAAACAAGTCGAAAAACGCAGGTTGAGGCCACTTAACCACTGCACTTTTATTTAACACACAATAATTTGACCGAATATATCAAGTTTTCCCCAGCCTCATTGCTGTCATGGTTTAGCTTATTTAAGCCAAAAAAGCACCTGAACAATGTCCAAGTGCTAGTATTATTATTTACTAATGAGAGTGAGTATGATATAGAAAACAATGGATTTTCGCTTCTTCTGCGTCCACCCACGTACAGTTGGGAATGGACTTTAAGTAGCAAATTGATGATGGTCGCTTCATCTACATCTAGACCCGCGCAATTTAAGAAACCTCAAAATTTGATACTACTCAACACTACATTTATCATTAGCGGGCATAATTTAATCGCATTAATCAAGTTTATGACCACACTTTCGTCAACTTTTATGCTCGTTTTACGCGTTTTACTTCAACCTTAACTGTTGGAATATGAACCTCAAACTGACCGATGATAAAGGACGAAATAAAGGTCGTTAACAATGAAATTAAACCATTGACCAATGGCATATATAAGATAACGGATAAAGTTAAAACTAAAATATCTGCTAAAAAGTAGGCTTTTCCTAACGAAATCGAGGTGCGGTTGGCCATGATTAAGGCATAGCAATCATCACCACCAGCGACACAACCTCGCGCTACTACTAATCCACAACCAATTCCTAATAATAAACCACCTAAAATGGCTGCTACCACTGGTAAATGTTCTAATGAAGGTAATACTGGACCGACTGCCTCCACTAAGGAATACATTAGGACATAGATCAGTGTTGAAAAAATGGTTTTTTTAAAGAATCCTTCTTTTAATAATAAGACTCCCAAACCATATAATAAAATATCAATCGGAAGATTAATAATTCCAGGACTAATATGGGTTAATTTTGATAAGACGATGGATAATCCAATAACGCCACCTTCAGTAATTTTGGCTGGAATATGAATGTTGACAATCGCAAAACACATGATCAAGTTACCGAGAAAAATCATTCCGATATCTGTCCAAGATAATTCTAACCACGCAATCAAACGCTTTAAAGTCAAATTATAGCTGCGTTGTGCAACGCTTATACTTTGACGATACACTTTATTGATTTTAGTAAACAACGACTTATTTTTTCTTACTGCTATTTTCATCTTTCCCTCTTTTTGTCTTATCACACAGAGGTTTGCATTTTTGGCCATAAAAAAAGACTGCCTTGGCCGGAATACAAACTCCGTGCTGTACAATCTGATGGTTGTTGATGCTGATTTTTGTTTGAAAATTCTTTCTTGTAAGAACTCTGATTCATACAATTTCTTCGAATAGATCCCACATCAGGCACCCTTCTACTTCGAAACTGCTGCTATCAGATAAAAACTACCATAACGTACAAGACTCTTTTTTAGTGAGAATTATGGTAACCACCTGAGAATCGTTTCTCATCGTGATTCCATCATAGCACATTTTTAAGCTGATTGACAAGTTATTTACAAAACATTTACACTACTCGTTTATCGTTTTCATGAAATTTGGTTTAGTTATTTGAAAAAGTTGTCTTTGCGCTGTCTGATTTTATGCGCTACTATTAATATTTTCAATTTAATCTTTTGGAAACATAACTTTTTTAAGAATATATCTTATTACAGGAGCAACCACAAAAACTATAAATAATGTGATTGGCCCAGTGATATCAATTTTTAATAAACGAAATGATACCACGATTAATACTCCGATTAGTATCAAAATTAAATAATAAAAAAACAATTTTTTATTCATGTATCCCACCCTATCTGATAATGTTTATATTAATATGTGTAATATTTATGGAAATACGAGGAGAGTATTCGTCCCAATGAACTTTTCAGAAGTAACTATTTTAGCACCTAAACCGGCATCTACAACACGCTAAAAGCATGATTCAAAATTACTAACTAACCACCCAGCAATGGATTAAAAACAACCTACAACACCAGCACCACGTATATAATTTTCAGCCAAACCAATAACAATACCTATTCCACTAAGATTTTCAGCATTTCTTCTATACGAATTAACTAGTACTCTAACTTGAAAATTTGATAAATACACCGAAATAATTACTCTAGTCTCATTATAATTAATTGACGGTGTAATCGGTCCGTATGCTGATACGTGACCTATTGATACAGTACTAGAAAATAAGCTACAAAATAATAATAATAAAACATTAACTTTTTAACATTTCCATGATTTTCTTCTCCCTTGATTATATCATATTTATTTATTAAAATTAAAATGATATTAATTTTATCTCCCTAAAAGATTAGTTATCTTTACACCCTTTAATAAAGTAAGTATATTTTATTTGTACTACTGATATTTTTTAAATAACACTGAGTCCCTTATATGAATATATTTTCTATCTTTATATAACTCCTTTCTCATACAAAGAACATATTATTTTCTTCTTTTATAAAATCATGATAATCGCATGATAGCAAGTGAAATTATGTTTACATTTTGAACATCTAAAATTACAATTAGATGAGAAAGCGAGGAATACAATGGATTATCGTACTTTAATTAAAAAGATAAGATTAGAGAATAGCTTCTCTCAGCAAGAATTTGCTGATTTAATTCATGTTAGTAGACAATCTGTGTCAAAATGGGAGAATAATAAGATTATGTCTAATCTTGATTACATGAATGAAATTTGCAATCAATTTAATATTCCTGTTAAAGATTTTTTTAACTCTAAATCGAAAAATCAGCTTTAATGACCTTTACAAGCAGTCATTAAAACTGATTCTTTTAAATTTCTGGCAATAATTTATTCATAAGCATTGAAATAATCGCACTAATCGCAATTGGCGAATCCAATAAATACTGAATCATTGTAGGTGCTGATTGTTTCACTTCGACGGGTAAGAAAATCAATCCCATTGCTACAATAACTGGCAAACCGACAATATAGGTTTGTCTTTCGTCAAAAGGTTCTTCCTTAATCACTTTAAATCCAGCTAATAAAATAATCATGGTCACGACCGCAAAAACACCGCCAATAACAGAAGAAGGTATCGAATTAATTAAGGCAGAGAATTTCCCCAAAAATGATAAAATAATAAACCAAATAGATGCGCCAACGAATACTCGTTTACTTGCTACCCCTGTTACTGAGATAATCCCCGCATTAGTTGAGTAACCAGTCACTGGTGTCGCACCGACTAAGGCCGCAATCATACAGCCAATCCCTTCACCTATAATTCCCATATTTAATTGATGATCAGTAATTGGTTCATCAATAACACTACTTACCGCATACCAAGTTCCTGTTGTTTCGGCTGTTAATACTAAATAAATGATTAACATCGTAAGAATTGAAGACAAATCAAATCCTAATGGGTAATCCACAAATGCAATCATTGGTCTCGTAAACCATCCGGCACTCACAACACTATCAAAATTATAACCTCCCATTAAAGCAGCCACTACTGTTCCAATCGCAATCGCAAAAATAACCGATCCAATACGTAGTAAGTTACCAGTTTTGGGAGCATAATAACCTATCATTGAAAAAACAATCAATAAACTACCAGAAATAGCAGCTAATAAAATATTTTGATGCATACTTAACATGTCACTTTGTACATAAATATTAGAGTTGAAAGCAGCTGGTAACAACGATAAACCAACAATCATAATAATTGTCCCTGAAACAATACGTGGAATATATTCGGCAATGACTTTCTTAATGATGCCGGTAGCACCCAAAATCGCCAAGATTAAGCCTCCCACTAGGCTGGCACCAAAAACATTGTTGAAGTTACCATTCCCGAAATAAAGACCAATGATTGCCCCAACTGGCACAAAAGAAGGTCCCTGACACACTGGTAATTTTAAGAAAAACAACACTTGGATTAAAGAAGCAATCCCAGCACCTAAAAAACATGATTGAATTAAAGCCGTCGCTTGATCAGCAGGGGCACTTACCGCTGTTACTATAATAAAAGGTACAACATAGACATCCATTGCTAAAACATGTTGTAAGCCTAAAAATAAAGATTGTTTAATTGAAATCGGTTCATTTGGTCCAATTGTTAATTTTTGTGTTGTTTCCATTAATAGTCATTCTCCTATCCTCTACTATGTACAAGTTTGCTTTGAACATAGACTTCTTTAATATTTTCAGTATTGGCTAAATATAAAATGCGGTGTAATAATTGTTCTGGTTCATTAAAGACACCGAAATCTGGTAATGGGTGCGTTGTGGCATGTAAATCGATAACTTGGAAGTCACAGGCCATCCCGGATTCAAAGGCTCCAATAGGTAAGTCTAACGCTCGTCCACCCGCTTTGGTCGCTAAATAAAAAGCTTCAGTCATCGTAATACGGCTATCTTTTCTGCCTCTTGTTTCAAACTGCAACTGCACATCCACTCCATCTTCTAACATTCTAGAAGACATGACCGCTTGTTTTAAATTGTCATATAAACTAGGTGAAAATCCACCGGAAATATCACTACCTAAACCTATTTCAACTCCTTTTTGATGGAAACTTTTAACCGGTAATACTCCATTAGCAAAATAAGCATTGGAAATCGGGCAATGAGCAATAGCTGTTTGAGTTTCATGATAAATCTGACAATCATGATCACTTAAGTATGGTGCATGAGCCATAACTGACTTCTTCCCTAATAGGTTAAAATCTCTTAATGCTTCAGTATCTGATTTTCCATAACGCTCAAAAACAGTATCATGTTCCCATTGACCTTCACTACAATGCGATTGCACATGAACATCATATTTTTGCGCTAATTCACCTAAGCCTTTTAATGCCTCATCGGTACAACTAGGTATAAAACGAGGTGTCACAACTGGATATACGCCTTGATATGTACGTTCATTTAGTGCTTGCACCTGTTGAATAAATAACTCTGTTTCAGCTAAAGCTACTTCTGTTGTTTCGTCACGATAGTAATCCGGACAGGCGTCTTTTTTATCCATCACTACTTTACCAATTAAGCCTCTTTGTCCTAATTCCGCACAAATTTCCGCTAATTTATAGGATGCTTCACGGTGAATCGTCGCAAAGTATAACGCAGTGGTGGTGCCATGTGCTAATAAATTACGAACTAAATCCTGATAAACTTGGTTCGCAAACTTTAAATCTTGATATTTCCCTTCAAGTGGAAAGGTACATTCATCCAACCAGACATTTAAAGGCTCGTCTAAGGCAATACCGGCTTGTGCCCATTGTGGCGCATGAATATGTAAATCGATAAAACCTGGTAACAATACATGCCGAGAATCAAATTCCACCAACAAGTCATCTGCTTTTGCTATGGACAAAAGGTGTTGGTATTGTTCTTTATCTTTTTCAGGGTCGTAAATAGACTCAATGTAACCTTCGTCATTGACGACAATTAATTGATTTTTTCCATAAAATAACTTCCCAAATTCAGGGGTACTAAATAAATTTCCTTTAAAAATTTTCATTGCTCTACTCCTTGCTTAACAAACTACATATGCGATTTTAGTTTTTATATTTCGTTTTTACAAGGTGTTTTTAAGTATATCAGTACACACCCTTTTCAATCGTTCGTGTTTTGAGAACGTTCAAAATGTCTTATCCATTTGT
Organism: Globicatella sp. HMSC072A10; assembly: GCF_001811625.1. Taxonomy (NCBI): domain Bacteria; kingdom Bacillati; phylum Bacillota; class Bacilli; order Lactobacillales; family Aerococcaceae; genus Globicatella; species Globicatella sp. HMSC072A10. The sequence goes on from NZ_KV805619.1 coordinate 7,044, forward strand.
TATGACATCATATCTATTAGAATTATCTTAAAATATTTTGATAACGAAACTAACTGAATAACCACCAGTCACAAAAGGCTTTATAATACGTTTCATGCTTCCTAATTACGAACAAAAAAAAAGACCCAAGTTAGATTTTGCTAACTCAAGTCTATGTAAGAAAAAATAAGACACCATCTAATACAAAATATTACTTACTAAAATCATTACGATTAAGGCAACTAGATGACAGCCCCCTACAATAAATACTTGATGGATAAAACCATCTTTAATAGTGGTGCCGGCTAAGTTATTATAAGTAATATTCACACCTGAATGTGGCATCGAGGTCGTAACAGCGGCCGCTACAACAGCAATTCGGTGTACTAATTCAGGATTTAAACCATTCGCAATATTATCTCCGGCAATACTATTCATCACAATGCCTAACGAACCTGAAGCCGAACCGGTTACCGCACTTAATAATGCAGCTGCCACCGATAAACCAATTAAGGGACTTCCAGGTATACTCGTAATCGCATGTTGAATAATCGCAAAAGCAGGTGACGCAGTCAAGACCGATCCAAAGGCAACAGATGATGAAGTCGCAAACGCTGACCCAATAGAACCATTGGCTCCCGCATTTAATAATGGCATTTGTTCTTTAATATAGGGTCTAAAAATAATTGATGACATCACAATCGCCACCGTTAAAGCGATTAGAATAATATGGTCTACTTTTGAAAACAACATGATGATGATAATTAAAGTCACTAATGGTAAAACAGATAATAAAATCGACGGTAATTTCGTTTCATCAATTTGAACTTCTTGCTTACTAGATAATTCATCTGCTTGGCGTTCGGCATCTCCTGCTGAATAACTATAGAATCCTTCACCCTTGGCTTTAGAGGCTTTTAATTGAAGATATAAGTATAAAACGCCATAAGCTAAAGCTGCCGCTGCACCAATTAAAGATAGGAGGGGCGCTGCTGTTAAAGTCGTGCCAATAACCGAAGTCGGAACCGCATTTTGCACTGAGGGCGCTCCGGGTAACATCGACATTGTGACGGTCGCCATCCCTAAAAATAATGGAATTGGCAATAATTTCCAACTCACATCTAATTCTTTAAAAATCGGCTTAGCTAATGGGATTAAAGCAAACATGACGACATATAAGCTTACCCCTCCATAAGTTAAAATTGCCGCAATTAAAGCAAAAGCCAACATGACATAAAAGGGATTATCTCGCCCAACCAGTTTCAAAACAAAGTTTGCGATAGATAAGGTTGCATTACTCTTTTCAATATATTGAGCTAATACCGCTCCCAATAAGAAGATGGCGAAGTTATTAATTAGAAAACCAGCCAATCCTGTCATATAAGAATGCTCTTTACCAACCATGAATTCAAAGATATTCATTCGACTCGTTAAAATGACTATCAATGTTGCTAAAGGCGCTGCCAGTGCGATGTGCATTCCTTTAACCGACATCCAAATAATCGCGATAATTGCAATAAAAATCCCAATAATACCTAATATTTCCATATGCACTTTTCCTCTACTGTTTATTTGTTATCTTTATCATATCAAGTTTCTTATCATAAATTAAATAACATTTTGTATACGCTTCCCATAACTAAATTGATATAGTACAATAGGTTTAAAGAATATTTCAAATGTTAATTTCGCTTTAAAATAACCAATAAGTTATAACAGAGGAGTCGCGCCAATGAGCAGTATTAGGGATAAAGAATTAATTCAAACGATTATGGAAGCAGGGAATATGACGGCTGCAGCCGATAAATTATTTGTCACACAACCCTATTTGTCAAAATTGTTAAAAGAATCCGAAGATAAAATCGGCACTGCTTTATTCAAACGCAATTACCGATCGATGAGTATTACTTATGCTGGGCAAGTTTATTTAAATTACTTGAATCAAATTGAAGAAATAGAAAAGAAAATGTTAGCCGATTTGTCCTTAGTAGCCCAAGAAAAACACGGGCTAATTCGTATCGGTGTCAATCACACTTTAGCTTCGGCCTTATTACCGACGGTTTATCAAATTTTTAATCAATACTTCCCTCATATCAAATTTGAATTTTACGAATTTTCAACGACCCGTCTTAATCAAATGCTTAAAAATCAGACACTTGATATCGTCATAGGTTTAAGCGTTCAAGATGAAAATGACTTTGTTCAAAAAGTTTTATATACGGATCAATTATATTTAGTGGTTTCCAAGAATAGTCCACTCTATGACCCACAATATGATAATCAATTAGTCGAGGAGCGGTTTTTGACTCGGCAGCTAAATAATCTGCCTCTGATTTTATTGCCCGAAAAGTTCAGTTTACGCCGTCAAATTAATGAAATTTACTATAAAGAAGATATGACCTTAAACCTCATGTACGAAACCAGCAACTTATATACCGCTATTGGCTTAGTTAGAAAAGGCTATGGCAATACTTTGGTTCCCATTACCGGCATGAATACCGTGAGTTTTAATAATTGTAATATCTTCTCTCTGGAAGACGATTATTTTAAAGTCCAGTTTGTACTTTATTATTTGAGAGACAAACCCATCCCCTCGTACACCGAACAATTCATTGAGCATTCAAAGGAGATTTTCCGCCAAAAAAGTCAAGAATTCCATTTTCGTGTATAAACTGCAACATCAAAAAGGAGTGGGCAAGAAGCAGAAAATTAGATAATTTCGCTTCGTCTGCCCACCCTATAAAGTTAAATCAGTATTAAATACCCTTTATAATGCCACTTAATCTCTACACTTATCATGAATGTATATTGATCGGACTACAATTATTAATTGGATGATCAGTCTCTTAAATTTAATGAACATCATTTATGATACAAGTTATTCTTGCAGTTTTCAAAACAGCGCACATCATCGCCATCTTCCTCAATATTCTACGTTTATCGGTGGAGTGGTTAGTCAGTAATAGATATCGTGAACATTATCTATCCCCTTCACTCGCTGATAAAAGTCAGCAAATTCACATGACACCTATCATGCAATACTACTTATCCATTACGTTTTCTTTAGATTGTTTGTAAAAAGTCTTCAATTAATTTGGTATAAGCTTTCATACCAATCCTTTGTCTTGAACCAGCATGAGTTGCGCGGTCAATGAGGTGAACCACACTTTTTCCATGATTGGCAGCTGCTAATTGTTCACTGTGTTCTGGCAAGATAAAGGTATCGTTTTTACCATGAATAAACATGATAGGCACGTCATTTTCTCTTAGGGCATCGATGGCGCTCGTAGCTTTCATATCGAAACCTTGGGTTAGTTTCATCATAAAATTGACTCCATAGATTAACGGTCCCACTTTATATTGACGGTATAAACCCGCAATTAATTCATACAAATTGGTAAAACCACAATCGGCCACCACAAATTGAATTTTAGGTCGATACGCTAAGACATTTAAGGAAATCGAGCTGCCCATCGATTCACCATGTAAGCCTAAATATATACCATCACCATAGCGCTGATAGGTATCTTCAATCAATGCCAATAAATCTTTAGCCTCAAAATTTCCTAACGAAACAGGCGTTTTTTCATTGTCACCATGTCCACGCGCATCATAAATAATGACATTAAACCCTTGTGAACGGTATGCATCTAAATACTTTACCGCACCGTAGCGATTCGCTGTATAACCATGAGAAATAATCACATATTTATCCGACGGCACTGCCGCTTTCACTAAGACGACATGTAATGGATAATCTTGATAACCTTTAACCGTATAAGCCGTTTTATCATAATTATCAAAATTCCCCCATAAATGATGTTCCTTTTCCCATGCCATTTCTTTTTCTAATGATGAGATTTTAGGTTGGGCAATATTTTTTGAAAAATGTAGCGAAATGACCCCATAGGCAATGATGAATAACACTAAAAAGACAATGACAATCCAAAAAAGCCAGTCCATAAAATCCTCCTTAAGCCAAATCTTTAACAGCGTTGATAGCTGCCTCGTAATCAGGGTGGGTATTAACATTATCTAAATACTCAATATATGTAATTTCATTCTGTTCATTGGCTACAATAACTGCACGAGCTAATAAATGCCACTCCTCCATTAAGACACCATACGCTTTTCCAAATGATTGATCATAATAATCCGATAATAACACAGCATTCTCAATACCTGAAGCACCGCACCAACGCTTTTGAGCAAAAGGTAAATCACAAGAAACCGTCATAACCACTGTATTTTCCATATCAGATAAGGATTGGTTAAACTGTCTTGTTTGGGCATCACAAATCCCTGTATCGACCGAAGGTACAATACTTAAAACTTTTTTCTTTCCTTCGAAGTCAGCTAAAGATTGCTTCACTAGGTCAGGATTTACAAGAGAAAAATCAGGTAATAGTTCCCCTACTTTTAACTGATTACCGATGATGGTTACTAATTCACCTTTAAATGTTGTCATGTTAAGACCCCTACCTTCATTTCATTTTTTCAGTAGTCTTATCATATCACAAAATAAGCTGATTCAATAACGATGTGTTTTGAAGGAAAATAACAAAATTAATTAATCATGTTAAGTTTATAGGCTAAAAGACTAGATAATTACTGCGTAAAGTACTATCATATTACTAGTAGTTTAGTAACTGAAAAAAATAGAAAGGATCTTATGAAAGATAAAGCACATTATAAAACAGCCATTTCAATGGCTTGGCCTTCTGTCTTAGAGAGCTTCTTTATTTCATTGGCAGCGATGATCGATACGATGATGGTCGGTGAATTAGGGAGTTTTGCGATTGCAGCAGTTGGCTTAACCACTCAACCAAAACTAATTGGATTAACTGTCTTTTTTGCTATTAACATCGCTGTATCATCATTAGTTGCAAGGAGACGCGGACAAGAAGATAAACGAGGAGCCAATGAAGTTTTCCTGACAGCATTATGTTTAACAGTAGTAGCTAGTTTAATTATTACCGTTATTTTCTTATATTTCGCTGATGATATTATGCACTTAACCGGAAGCAATCACGAAACCCATCAAGCCTCTGTTAATTACTTACGGATTATTATGGGCGGGATGATTTTTAATGTCATCGCCATGGTGATTAATGCTGCACAACGTGGAAGTGGTAACACCCGAATTGCCTTCTTTACTAATGTTACCTCATCAATTGTTAATATTATTTTCAATTATTTACTCATTAAGGGTAAAATGGGGTTCCCTGCTTTAGGAATTCAAGGGGCAGCCATCGCCACCGTAATAGGTACTTTTGTGGCTATGTTGATGAGCATCCGTTCACTCTATAGTCCAGATAGTTTAATTCAAATTAAATATATTTTAAAATATAAAGTCAAAATGCAAATGAAAACTGTTAAGATGATTTTTGGCTTAGGTTCTAATATGGCAGTAGAAAATCTGATGATGCGCATTGGGTTTGTAGCCACCGCGGTCACAGCTGCAAAACTGGGAACAAATGCCTTTGCCATTCACAATGCCGGTATGAACTTACTAAGTCTTGGCTTTTCATTCGGGGATGGGATGCAAGTGGCAGCTGTTGCCTTAGCCGGTAGAGCACTCGGTCGTCAAGACCACGCTAAAGCCATTAAATTTGGCCATATCTGTCAACGGATTGGTTTAGTCATGTCATTAGGTTTATCATTATTCTTATTTGCTTTTGGTAAAAATTTAATGGGGCTTTATTTTAATGAACCAGCCCTAATTGATGAAGGGGCGATTATTACCCGCTTTGTCATGGTCATTGTGTTATTACAAATCTCCCAACTTGTTTATGGCGGATGTTTAAGAGCCGGGGGCGACGTTCGCTATACACTTATTGCAGGCATTATATCGGTTACCCTAATTCGTACAGGTGTTACACTAATATTAGTTAATATCTTTAATTTAGGACTTTATGGTATTTGGATTGGGATTTTATCCGACCAATTCTCGCGCTTTATTTTATTGCGCCATCGTTTCAAACAAGGTAATTGGACTCGGATTGAAATCTAGTTTATTGGTATAACAAAATAAGTATCCTCAAACTTTGAGTCGAACCAGATTACAGCTTTGTATATTCTTGGTATTGCTCAAACTAGAGGATACTTTTTATTTATATACTCGATGATTACTGAGGGACCTCGCAACCAATCCCGTCTTTATCACCATCAAATTGTGGGCGAAATCCAGGATCGCCCTTCCTAATGGGAGCCTTACCAGCTTGCCATACTTCCTTACAGTTTCGATAATAAACAGTCTCTGCTTCATTGACAGAACCAGCTGAATGGTTGGCTTGAAGTTCATATTCAGCTTTGTTAATAAACTCCAAATCTCCATCCACCCAAACCCTTAATCCTTCATATTTTGCTTTTTCTTGCGCTTCATAAATTGCTTTTACATATTGACTATTAGGTAAATACTGATGGATGTATCGCGCAATAGCGTAACCTTCTCTAACTAGAATTTCTGATAAGAGATGCCCATCCACCCAAACATGCACTAAATCACGTTGATATTTATCTTTTTTGGGACCTTCATATTCAATTTGAATTAATTTAGCTTCTTCAAATAATTGATTGACTCGCTTGCGTGCCGCCTTACTATACGGTACGCCTCCTCTTATTTCAGGAGCATCCATTAATAAAAATCTTGCTTTAATACTTGGTTCTATTTGGCGTTCTAAAATAAAGTCCGCGGTATCACCATCATAAACTTTAAAAGACTTAACAGTAAATAATTTTGCTAGACTGGCATTCGTCTTAGCCGTTGTTGTGTAACCTAAATATTCATCGCTCACTTCTGCCCTGACGGCGCGCGGGTGAACGCCTAACATTAATAAAATTGCTAACAAAAAGCCTATGTAACGATAGATTGTCTTGGTCATGTCTCTATCCCCTTCCACACCTAATGCTCACATTATACCAAACTTTCTCCTTTTACAAGGATGTTTTTTGGTTAGTAAAATCAATCATCATCACGCTATTCTTATACTAAACGATCATCAGTAAACATTTTTAAGAAGTATTCAATCAATATAAGTAAAAGCAATCCATTCTGAATTCGGTTCAGAAACGTGTTTACGTTTTTATTTTAAAATATTAAGCACCTCACTATAAGCATAAAAAACCTTGAACAAAAGACCATCGTCCATTATTCAAGGTATAAAGATAGCAGCTTCATTTCTTTCTAGGAAAACTGCCGATTCGTTAAATACTCACTTAGTCGATTGTAACAAATTTCTGCTACCGAAAACAGTACGAAAGTAACAACTGCACAATGGATTAAATATAAACTATCAGCCATTCCATTTAAAAAAGCGAATGGGCGTTTCACTAAATAAAAATAATTGCCGTTTACGATAGGATTAATAACATAAACAATCATCATGTAAACCATCATTAAAATAAATGGTAATTGTTTATCAGCTTTTTGAATCCGAAAATCATATACCACCATCGCAAAGAAAGGTAACAATAGTGTAATAATATGGTTCACCAAAAAACTAACCCCTAATGGATGGGTAATACTTTGGACCCGACTAGGATAGAGAAAACTTAATAGCGCGAAAGCACCCGTAAAAGATAAAACTTTAATGACTAACTTGTTTTTGGTCGCTAAATATAAAATACCTATGATGCTATTAATACGACTGATATGTAATGGCATAGATTCTGATAGATCAAATTTAAAAAACAATAAATAATAACCATATAAAATACATTGTTGAATAATACTGATAATCAAAACCATCATACTAATCTGATCACGATGATTGCGAACAAATGGTATATTTGTAAACAGTAAAAACCCAACTATTATAACAATGCCTATATATAACAAATGGTTAGGTCCAAAAGGTTTAATAAAGTCTGTCATCACATTCTCCTTTGGTAACAAGAGTATTATGTTTCAATTGCATTATAACAAATCAATCGCATTCCTTACCACCCATTACTCCATGATTTGTAAGTGAGACAAATCGGAATTTCTAAGTTGACTTTTAAAACCGAATTTATCAAGTTGATGCACAGCCTGTGCTTAATAATCTGTTAAAAAGCTTTGCTCTAAGCACATCATCGTTCTATGGCACTCTTATTTGAATCTCTTTAAAGGATCCCATCTACACAATCTCAAAGAATTCTCAAATAAAAAATTCAGTTTAGACTCGCCATTAAGCTCCTCTAAACTGAATATATATATTATCTTAAATCAATTAATTGAGTGTTTTTAATATCTTCAATTGTTTGTGTTCCAGCTAATTGCATCACACGTTTTAAATCTCTTTCAAAATATTCAAAAACAGATTGTACCCCTTGCCAACCGCCAAGAGCTAATCCAAATAACACTGGACGACCGATTGCAACGATATCCGCTCCGCTAGCTAAAGCTTTAAAGATATGTTCACCACGACGGATACCTGAGTCAAACACAATTGGCACTCTTTTATCGACAACTTTAGCAATCGCTGGTAGCATTTCAAATGATCCAGGTGCACCATCTAATTGACGACCACCATGAGTAGATACCCAAATACCATCAGCCCCCGCTTGAATGGCAGCTTCTGCATCTTCAGGCGCTTGAACACCTTTTAAGAAAACAGGTAAACCTGAATACTCTTTGATGAAACGAATGTCATCCATCGTAATTTTTTGTTTAGACTGTCCATAAATATTATTTAATGACATATCTTTACCTGTACCTGTTAGGTAACGTGCAACAATCGGCATACTAAATGGATAGACGAAATGATTTTTCTCATCACGATGGCGATTACCCCCAACCGTCGCATCAGCCGTTAAAATAATAGCTGTCGCGCCATCTGCTTTTGCTTCATCTAAAATGCTTTTATTTAATTGATCATCTTTAGACATGTAAATTTGGAACCAACGAGGGGTGTCTTGTAATCCTTCATCAATTTCCTCAAAAGTTGCTCCTGAATAAGCAGAAATTGACATTAAAGAACCACCAAATTCACGAATCCCTCTTGCAGTCCCCGCTTCTTTGGATTGATGCGCTAACCCATGAGCCGCAATTGGTGCCATTATATAAGGTACTTTTAATTCATGTTCAAAGATTTTAGTACGAGTCTCTGGAAACTCTACATCCGCAGCTACTCGGGGTACTATCCCTTTAAAATTAAAAGATTCTACATTACGTCTTAAGGTAAATTCATCACCAGATCCTCCTGCTAGGTAGTCAAAACCACCATGAGGTACGACTTCTTTCGCTAAATCTTCTAGCTCAATAGTGTTAAAAATTTCTAATTTTTTTACATGATCAGGTGCACCATATTGTCCTTCTGTCATTTTACAAACTTCCTTCCAACTTACATTTATATATTAGCGACATCTTCTTATGCCAATAGCGATATTATACCAATTTTTAAGTATTTATGTAAGGTTTTCCAAGCTTATAACAAAACTATATAAAAAAAAAAACGAAAACAAAAAAGCAATGATTTTGAACGAGACAATTAAGCATTCGTCAATCATTGCTTGTTTAAAATATTAATCCAAATGGAACATTGTCGCCATCATATCCACTAGTAAGACATCGTCTTGATTACGAACTTCCACTAGATAGATAGAGGTAGTGCGCCCTTCTCTACGAGGAATTACTTTAGCGGTTAGGGTATCTCCCACTTTACCCGGTTTATAGTAATTTATAGTACTATCTAAGGTAACTGAATTTTGCTTAATATACGCCATTCTCGCTCCAGCAGCGACATCACATAATGTAAATAAAAAGCCACCATGAGCAATCCCTATAGGATTCGTATGCTTTTCTTCCATTTTAACTTGGACATAGACAAAATCATCCTCATCGACTAAGACTTGGGTGACACCAATTAATTTATGGAACTGACCTGAAATTTCAGTCATATCAAAAGTTTGTTTAATCTTCATTTTTTCACCTATCAATAATATTCGTTTTAGTAATAAATCTATTCTACCTAAATCTTATCAAATAGTAAATAAATTAACATTTATTATCAGTTAATTGAATTCAAGCTGTATACTCAGTATAATAAACTCATTCAAGGAGGATATCTATGAAAAAAATCTTCAAATACTGGCTAATAACCCTGATAACTTTATTACTCGTCGCTTGTGGCAATCATTCGAATGTTGCTATACCAGACCATGAGCTTAATAATCCCACTGTTACTACTGAAGAAAGTCAAAAAAATGCACGGACATCAACACAAAACCAGACTGAGTTCAATCCTGAAACATTCGATACCGACGATTTAAAAAGGACCCATATTTTTATAAAAAATGGGCTTGAACATATCTTCTTTGGTTCCATTAATCGTGAGGGTAAAGCGACCGGCTATCATTACGAAGGCTTAGCTCCTGATGTTACAATCATAGAAAGCACACGCTCCAAAACGGACCGTCATGGTGTCTACCGTGCTAAAATCACGATTGATGGAGAACCTAAAAAAGCCTATTCTTCATTTTTTCCGCAAGAGTGGACGCCACAAGAAGTCGTTGACGCAATAAATGAAGCTTATAAAAATAGCGAACATGTAAGTGGTAATATTTTCGAAGGTGAGAGCCAAGGCATCAAGATTCAAATGTATCTCACTAATGATGATAAAATCATTTCCGCATTCCCGATATATGAAAGGTAGGATAAATTATGTACCATTTTGAAAAAAGAAAAGAGAGATACCATGTCGTCTTTGAAGATGACCCTCACTATTCATTAGTCGATTCATTTCTTCAAGTAGAAGGTGTTAGCTTTGATGATATTATTACGCAAACTATCATTGAGTTTCTTGATAACATTGATAATGAAAAAAGCTTTGCGGGTAATGTCTATCAAATAACGTTAAACCAAGATCAAACGACAATTGAGGATAATCTTGGCGAAATCGAAGAAACAATCCCAACCTCTTTATTTATCCAAATCTATATTCAATGGCTTGAGTACATTTACCCAGATTAAACTCATACACTCTTCGCACAAATTGCGCGAGGAGTTTTTTATTTTGGTTTTATTATCTTTGTAAAATCCGACTCATTTCGAGCGCTTTTTCATCTGTTAAATTGAATTTTCTTACAAATACTCGGTAGGCTATCAATAAACCAAAAGTTTCATTTCCTACACCTACAACACCAACACCTATCATCATTAAGAATGATATTAGCACATTTCCTAGACAGGTAAAAATTCAATAAAAAATGAAAAAGGGCTCACAAATTAGGGGGTCTACAGATACAGAAAGGGGCCAAAAAATGGCTGCGAATACTGATAAATCAATGTTTTTTAAAGTTGACTGGTTAGCATTTACCATTCCGAACGAAAAGGATAAAAATCATGAAAATGATGATGGATTATCATTTAAATTTTTAGATTTAATTGGTTACAATTTTGACGATTTTGAAGATATACCAGGACGTTATTTTTATAATTCAGGTCTATCGCTGGGTGGGTACGTAAATATTTATTATAATGATTTTTCTAAAAAATTGATGAAAAATACAAATCCAACACGTAATTATGTTTTTACTGGCCAGGGCTGTACTGACTTGGCTCAAAAAATTGATAGTGATTGGAATTGGTTATTTAATCAAATTTTAGAGTTAGGCGGAAAAATAACTCGTATTGATTTAGCGATAGATGATTTTGAAGGTGTTTTGGATTTTGATTTGATGGAAAGTCATTTAAAGGCTGGTCATTATCGTTCTTCAAAGAAAAGTTACAATGTCGTCAAGCAAGCTGATGTAAATGGGAATATAAAGGGTTATACGATTTATATCGGAACACTTTCTAAAAGTTCCAAAGGGTGTTATTACGTTCTTTTCTATGATAAATTGGCGCAGTATGTATCGAAAAACCAGTTGCCACCACCAGAAGCGATAGCGAATGATCGGTGGCAACGGTATGAGATATCTTTTACTAAAACAAAAGCTATGAAGATAGTTGATTTAATGATTAGTGACGGTCAAACAATAGGTTCTATATATCATGAAGCTATGCGAGATATTGTTGAATTTTTAGAATTTGATGAAAAACAAAAAAATAAAAGTCGCTGGAAAGTTTGCGACTGGTGGTCTGATTTTTTAGGCGATTGCGAAAAAATTCAATTAGGAGAGCCTGAACGTGATGCGGATTTAGGCAGAATGTTGGAGTGGGTAAGAGTTGCAGTTTTGCCTGCTATCCATACATTAGATGAAATTTTGTCAAATTACGATTTTGATATCTATGATTTGATGAAACGTGGTTTTGATGGCGAATTTTCTAAAAAGCAAAAAAGACTTATTAATAATAGTCGACATTTATCAAATGAAGAAATAGCGAGAAATGTTGAAGCTTTTATGGAAGGCGGTTTTTAATATGGCGAAAACATATCTCAAAAATAATAACGGTTCTTATTCATTAGCTTTTTATCGGTCCAAAATATTTTATTTGATTTTGGGAATTTTAAGTTTTGTAATTTCTATTTTGGTCAAAAAAAATATTGGTGCTATTAAAGTTTGATACTTATTTGATTGATTTGATGACCTTAATAATAGTGTCGCTGGTCGCCGGTTGGCTAATTTATTTTATAGGCTTTATTATTTATGAAATAAAAAAAGCTGGGTCATGCAGTCGATTTTATGATTTCAAAATAATTGAAAATGGTATTACGAAAGCTTTATTGGCCACTATTACCGTTGATAAAAACAAAGACCAGCCAAGTATCAGAGTGCCGAGCGTCAGCGTGACGCAGTCAAAGCAGACGCTCGGCGTTAAAGTTGAAAAATTAGCTGGAATGTATGACATTGAAAAAATGGTTGAAGACATTAATTCTTCTCTTCGAAATAAATTTTCAAAATTAAATGTAACATCAGCTAGAATTAGTGATGATCATAATTATTTTGAATTTCAATTAGAAAATGTGGCATTTAATAAGACTTTACGACCAGCGACACTTACCGATTTAAAAGTTAAAAGTCATTATCTGAAACTTCAAAAAGGGTTAAAGATAAACTTGGCTGATAATCCTCATTTAATTATTTGGGGTAAGTCTGGAAGTGGGAAAACAACGCTATTATTTTCAATCTTAATTCAATTATTAATTGCTGGTACAGATGTAAGGCTGATTGATGGAAAAGACGAGTTTAGCAGTTTTGAAGCTTTTTACCCGCCTAGAAAAATAGCGGGCGATATTGATGGTATTTTCAATATTTTAAATGAAATAATTGAAATTATTTCAAAACGACAAAAAATAGTAGCTGATAAGGTTAAGGAACTAAATAAATTTGGTTTAAGAGCTTTTGATTTAGGTTTAAAGCCTGTTGTCTTAGTCGCCGATGAAATTGGTTCTTTAGTTGCTGGCATGGACTCCAAGCAAAAGAAAGAATTTAATTCAATGTTAGTTCAAATAGTTCAAAAAGGACGTTCTGTTTCGGTGTTTGCTATCTTAGCCACTCAATCGCCGAAAGCTGATATTTTGCCAACGGAAATCAGAAGTCAATTTTCAACTCGGATTTTGTTAGGAAGTTCAAGCGGAGATAATCAAAGAATGGCGTTTGATGGCGAAAGTCTGCTCGTGGGTGACGTTGAAAAATTTACTGGGTATTTCATGAGTGACGGAAAAACAAAGCAACCAATGAAGTTTTATGTTCCTGATTTGCATACGCATAAATTGAATGATTTACAGACATTAAAAAAAGCCTATGAATTAGGCTTGAAAATTAAGGCTTCCAAAATTGGTACCACTTTTTAGGTGCTTCAAGGAGCTTTTGTTGGCCTTGATATAATAATTGATGTAGTTGATTGATTTGGTTATCTTTTTGGTTTAGTTGTTCTTGTAAAATTTGTATGATAGCTAGATTGCTATCGTTATTGATATCGTCTTTATCATTGGTGCTATCGTCAGAATTAATAGCATTTAAAAGGGTTGTTTTAATATATTCATTGATTGAAAGACCTTTGTTGGTTGCTTCGTTGGTGATTAACTCTTTTTCTTCCTGTGTAGTTCTTAGAATGGTCTGAACTTGCTTACTATCATTTTTATTATCGCTCACGCTATCACCTGCTATCATTTATTTAACTTGAGTATAGGCTTCATTTTTTTAAAAATCAAATTGAAAGGGGTGATTTGTATGTTGCAAAGACAAGACTATGTTGAGCTAGTTTTGAAATTTAGTAAATTAATTTCAAAAGGGAAAATTGATAAATTTGCTTTAACTCAATATCAAAAAATGATTGAATTTACTGCCGAAGAAATGAATTTAAAAACTGATTATTCTTTATCATTAATCGAATTATTTGATGAGGCAGAAAAAAATCATTTAGATTTAGAACCAGTGGAACATGTTTATTCCATGTTAAGAAATATGGTTCTGTTGCAAAGCTTTACAAAAAATCTATTTTAGTGTAAAATTGAGAAAAAAGACAGAGTGTGGGTTTATATACTAAGACAGAGCACCGAACTGTGAAGTATCTTAACAATTTAATAGAACAAGACCATCGACCTATTAAACGACGAAATAAATTTTATCAAAGTATCCGTACAGCCACTTCCACGATTAAGGGCATGGAGACCATTCGAGGAATATATAAAAAGAACCGAAGAAATGGAATGCTCTTCGGCTTTTCGGTGTCTACTGAAATCAAGGTATTAATGGGAATAACAGCCTAAGATATTTGGGGTTCAGAGAGGGCGCGTTTGATTTTCAAACTTCGCAACAGAACCTTTGGGAATGTTTTCAGTACAATTAAGGATTTGTATTAAGATAATGACAAAAAAATGGGGGCTTTTTATGAAACTTTTAGTATCGGATTTGTATAAAAAATTTATGATAAACAAAACAACCGATAAAACCTTTTTGTTAGGTATTGATGGTTGTGGTGGAGCTGGAAAAAGTACTTTAGCTCAAGCATTTAAAGAAGTAGATGCTAATAACGTTACCGTAATTCATATGGATGATTTTTATAAACCTTCAATTCTAAGGGAGCCAGAAAAAAAAGAAGAAATAGGGGGAAATTGGGACTGTGAGCGTGTAAAAAAACAAATTTTATTGCCATTAAGTAAAAATCAGAGCACTAAATACCAAAGATATGATTGGAATCGAGATGAATTAGCAGAATGGCATGATGTGCCTGCAGGAGGTTTAGTAGTAATTGAGGGATGTTATTCCTTAATAAATAATTTAAATGAGTTTTACGATTATAAAATTTGGGTTGACACTCCTAGGGATTTAAGGCTTTCAAGAGGCATTGAACGTGATGGTGAAGGGAATCGTCATTTATGGGAAGATTTGTGGATGCCTGCTGAAGAACAATATATTCGAGAACAACAACCCTTGAAGACAGTGGATTTAAGGGTTGATGGAACCGGTAAAGAAAGTGATATAAAGAATTTAGAGCTTACTTTTTTATAAGGTATTCAACAAAAGGGCGCGTTGGATTTTCAAACTTCGCAACAGAACCAGAAATATGGTTGAAATTGCAAATAATAATTAAATTCGACTGTCGGCATTGAGCGTTAAAAAATAGGCTCTTTGTCAAATGGTGTGGGTCACGGAATTTTTGGTCGTTCAACACAATTGTGTTGAACGGCCGTTTTATTCTAATTATGCGGTTTTCTCTGTCTTTGATTCTTTTTCTTGACTAAAATATA
>NZ_KV805620.1:0-24240 GCF_001811625.1 Globicatella sp. HMSC072A10
TAGAGTGCGAAGCACTCTTAAGGTTTTTTATACGGGACGAGGCTGGGCTAAATTGGATAAATTCAATCAAGTGATTGCTCGGTAATTAATAACGCAAGGGTTGAGTGGCTGCAAACTGCGTCTTAACGAGATTAAACATAAATTTGAAAAATTCAGTCAAATTATTGCTCGGTAACTCAAAGCGCTGGGATTGAGTGCCATCAAACTGTGTGGAAGTGAACAGACAAAGCGAAAATTAATCGATTTTCTACTTCTGGTCTACTCCCTGTGTCACTCGATTTTCTTTTAATAGTTCTCCGGATTGGGTGATATGGGCCCCAATTAAGTCACCACCATAAACAGCACCACCATCGATACCGAACTTTCCTTGATGATGCCAAATTGATAAATCACCTGGTGTGGCATTTAAAAGCTTAACGGGTGTATGACCAAAAATAATTTTTTTACCGGTTCGATTATCGCCCACATGAAAAGGGTCACGAATCCAATAAAAATCACTTGGTTTAGATTGCTTCCAATCGATTAATTGTAAATCGACTCCCGCATGAACAATAATCCATTCACCGTATTCAAGATACAAAGGTAAATTTTCTAGCCACGCCATCAAATGAGGATAATTTTCGATTGTTAAATTAACTAACTCATCCAATTGAAAATCATTTATCTCATCAAGTGCTAAGTGATTAAGAGAAGCTAAAGTAGTAGCTCCTCCATTTCTTTGATACAAATCCCATGCCTGATTAGGATGTTGTAAAAAATCAAGAAAAAGCGCCTCATGATTCCCCATAATCACTTTTGCATCGTACTCTTTTTGTAATGACCAAACTAACTCAAGTGTTTTAAAGATTTGCGGTCCCCGATCAATTAAATCGCCTACAAAGATTAATTCCTCTTCTTCAGGAGTCCAATATGTTAAAAGCTGTTTTAACATTTGGTATTCCCCATGGATATCTCCTATTACAAAGGCACGCTCTTTCATATAACACCTCCAAATTAATGAATTTTAACTAATTTCAACCCTATTCTTTGTTTAACTAAGTCTAATTGAATGACTTCAACATCCACAATTTGACCCACCGCTACAATCTCATTTGGATGATTCACACGACGTTTATTGGTTAATTTAGAAATATGAATTAAGCCATCTTGTTTTACACCGATGTCAACAAAGGCACCAAAGTCAACGACGTTGCGTACCACTCCTTCTAATTCCATTCCAACTTTTAAATCTTCCATTTTTAAGACATCACTTCTTAATTGTGGTGTCGGTTGTCCGTCACGAATATCCGCGGTTGGATTTTTTAACCCTTCAATAATATCGATTAAGGTCTCTTTTCCAACATTTAATTCTTTGACTAATTGATTTAAATCTAATTTTGCTAATAAATCATTTGCTTCTTTTGAACCCAATGCTTTTTGGTCAATCGCTAATTTCGCTAAAATTTGCTCAGCAATCGGATAGCTTTCCGGGTGAATATTAGTTTGGTCAAGTGGATTACCTCCCCCTAAAACACGCAAGAAACCAATTGCTTGCTCATAAGTTTTAGGACCCATCCGTTTTACATCTTTCACTTGTTCACGATTTGAAAAATGTCCTAACTCCTCACGCAAATCCACAATATTTTTTGCTGTGGTCTTAGTTAAACCTGAAACGCGTTGTAATAATGGAATACTAGCAGTATTAATATCCACGCCCACTTGGTTTACAGTCATATTTACCACGAAATCTAATTGTTCATTCAATGATTTTTGCGCCACATCATGTTGATATTGACCGACACCAATTGATTTGGGATCAATCTTAATCAATTCTGCCAATGGATCTTGCACTCGGCGAGCAATACTTACCGCACTACGTTCAGAAGCTTCCCAATCTGGAAATTCCTGACGCGCAATCTCACTGGCACTATAAACCGAGGCTCCAGCTTCACTCACCACCAAATATTGAACTTTTCGATCCAGAGAATGAATCACTTCACTGACAAACAATTCAGATTCACGACTGGCAGTTCCATTTCCGATCGCAATTAATTCCACCTGATGACGATTAATAATATCGGTTAATTGTTGCCCAGCTTTAGCCCATTTCGCTTCATGTTGCGCTTTAGTATCAGCTCCAACGGATTTTTCATGTGGATAGATAACGGCTTTTTCTAAGACCGCACCCGTCTCATTGATGACAGCTAATTTGCATCCTGTTCGATAAGCAGGGTCAAAACCTAACACTACTTTACCTTTTAATGGTGCAGTTAATAATAAGTTACGTAAGTTTTCACCAAAAACTTCAATTGCTTGTAAATCGGCTTTTTCCGTTGTTTCAGCACGTAACTCTCTTTCGATGGCTGGTCCAATAAATCGTTTGTAACTATCTTGAATCGCATTTTGAATAAAAGTTACTTGTGCTGAAGGTAAATCTGCTTCAATAAAACGTTTTTCAATATAACGATAAACCGGCTCTTCATCAATATTGATTTTAACCGTAATAACATCTTCTCTTTCTGCACGATTAATGGCTAAAGTATTATGCTCTTTGACTTTATCCAATTTTTCAGAGAAATCATAATACATATGATAAACTTGTTGCGGGTCTTTCTCTTGATTTTTTAAACTGGTTTGAATGATCGCATTATAACGACTGTATTTACGAATAAATTCGCGGTATTCTGCATTATCGGATACTTTTTGAGCAATAATTTCATGAGCACCTGCTAATGCTTCTTCAGCGGTTGTCACCTCATCCTGAATAAATTCATTCGCTTTATCGCTGAGATTAATCGGTTCTTTATTTGATAATATCCAATCTGCTAATGGTTCTAAACCTTGTTCAATCGCCACCATTGCTTTAGTACGACGTTTTTGTTTATAAGGACGATACAAGTCTTCTACTTGTTGTAGTGTTTGGGCTTGTTCGATTGCCACTCTTAATTCTTCGGTTAACTTATCTTGTTCTTCAATTAATCTCGTCACTTCTTCTTTACGAGTTGACAAGTTAATTAAATATTGATGGCGTTGCTCTATAGTATAAATTTGAACTTCATCTAATGATCCCGTCATCTCTTTACGGTATCGAGCAATAAAAGGAATGGTACTACCTTCTGCTAATAATTTTAATGTAGCTTCAACCTGTTTGATTGAAATGCCGGTTTCTTTACTAATCTGTTGATTAAATAATTCTGACATAATATCCTCTTTCCGATTTGTATACTAAACACAAATTTTAATTCATTTCATAATGATGATTATAACATATTTCTACTGATTTGAAGCCATTAAACACTTATTTTGACTAATTTTATGGTCTCTGCTATTAAAAACACGAACATTCAATTCAAATCGAATGATATATTTAATTTTCTTGTTGAACGTTCTGATTCTTTTGCTATACTCATTCTGTATTCAAAATTTAGGAGGTCTTTTTTTGTGGATAAATTTTTCAAATTAAAAGAAAATGGCACCACTGTTTCAACTGAAATTTCTGCGGGGATTACGACATTCTTAGCAATGTCTTATATCATGTTCGTTAACCCGTCTATCCTTGCGTTAACGGGTATGCCAAATCAAGCAGTCTTTTTAGCAACGGTCTTCGCTGCTGCTGTTTCAACTTTGGCGATGGGATTATTAGCGAATGTTCCTTATGCTTTGGCACCTGGTATGGGGTTAAATGCATTCTTTACTTTTACGGTTGTATTTGGTTTAGGTTTTACTTGGCAAGAAGCGTTGTCAATGGTATTTATTTGTGGGGTCTTTAATGTTTTAATTACGGTTACTAAAGTACGTAAATCTTTAATTAAAGCTATCCCAGAAAGTTTACAACATGCGATTTCAGCTGGGATTGGTGTTTTCATTGCATATATCGGAATTAAAAATGGTAACTTATTACAATTTACCATCGATGGGATTAATTTAATTTCAGTCAATGGTGGCGATCCTACCGCTGAATCATTCCCTGGTGGTATTTCATCAGTCCTTGCGAATAGTGGGGCAGTGCCTGAATTAGTTAACTTTACCAATCCTACTTCTTTACTAACGCTTATCGGTTTAGCTATCACGATTGCTTTAATGATTCGTGGTGTAAAATCAGCTATTTTATTAGGTATTATTTTAACAACACTAATTGGAATTCCTTTAGGCGTAGTAGATTTAGGTTCAATTGATTGGGCAGGTAATTCTGTTGCGAGTGCTTTCGCAGCTTTAGATGAAACCTTCTTAGTTATTTTCACACCAGCAGGTTTACCTTCGCTATTTGGTGATATCTCTCGTTTACCAATTGTTTTAATCACTATTTTTGCTTTTAGCTTATCAGATGTTTTCGACACAATCGGTACTTTCATTGGGACTGGTCGTCGTACCGGTATTTTCTCTGATGAGGATATCAATGCTTTAGAAACTAGCTCTGGATTTAATTCAAAAATGGACCGCGCTTTATTCGGCGATTCGATCGGTACTTTAATTGGTGCTTTATTTGGAACATCCAACACGACAACTTTCGTAGAATCGGCAGCAGGAATCGGTGAAGGTGGACGTACAGGTTTAACTTCTGTTTCAACGGCTGTAATGTTTATCCTATCAATTTTTATCGCACCTATTATCGGAATTGTACCAGCGTCAGCAACAGCACCTGCTTTAATTTTAGTTGGGGTATTAATGTTATCGTCATTAGCTGATATTAATTGGGCTGACTTTGCTGAAGCGGTACCGGCATTCTTTGCTTCCATCTTCATGGGATTAGCTTATTCAATCTCATACGGAATTGCCGCAGGATTCTTTGCTTATTGCTTAGTAAAAATTGTTCAAGGTAAAGCAAAAGAAATTCATCCTATCTTATGGATTTCAGTAGTTTTATTCGCAATTAATTTTATTGCTTTAGCTATCATCTAAAATTTTCAGATTAAAGGGAGTGGCAGGAAGTAGAAAATTAAATGATTTTCTACTTCTGGTCTACTCCCCCTTTTTTATTTCTATAGAAACAACTAAAAACCATAGGATTGACGTCTGATAGGCGTCCTCCTATGGTTTATTAACTCAGTACATCTTACGGATTATCAAAATCACTCTTACCGATGAATTTAAACAATGACTAAAGGATTTATTTATTGTCTATTCAATTAAAAAACTAACCAACAAAGTATAAACACTCCCCTATTCCACTGCTTAAATCTGCTCAATAACGAAAATTCTTAAGATATTCCACCTAAATTACTTATTTATTGATCACAGCTAATCCTTCTTGATAGAAAACTTCCATATCAGCAGCAGGAACCATGCTACCACCTGTCGCCCAAGCAATATGAGTGGCGTTTTGCATTTTACCTTGTAAATTCTTCATTGTAATATAGTCTTGCCCTTCAGCTGTGGTAAATAGACGTATTGGTCCAGGTACACCCGCTAAAGCGGCTGGTTCTAAATTAATTGCTTCTAAATCAACCATTTTAGATAATAATAGTTGTACTTCCTCTTCTTCTACTGAATAACCACCATCGAAGAAATTACTCATTAATTCCGCTACAAATCCTGAAGTTCTCGGAACAGCTAAACCATCCATATTCGTTTTTCCATCGATTTTGAAATCATCAACGGAAACTTTGTCAAACTGCTCCGTAATTTGACCTAATAACATTGACGGCATATGAGTCGGTTGGGCAAAGAAACAATGAACATTATCACCATACACTTGTTTTAGACCAAAAGCTGTACCACCAGGGCTACCTCCAATACCACATGGTGAGTAGACAAACAATGGATGGTCAGCGTCTACTTTAATACCCATTTCTTCTAATTGTTTTTCTAAGCGAAGAGCAGCCACTGTATAACCTAAAAATAATTCTATAGAATGTTCATCATCGACAAAATATGATTTAGGATCAGCATCTGATTGAGCACGTCCTTGACAGACTGCTTCAGTGAAGTTGGTATCATGTTCGATAACATTCACACCTTTAGAGCGCAATAAGTCTTTCTTCCATTGTTTTGCTTCAATCGACATATGAACCGTCACTTCAAAACCTAATTTAGCACTCATCACACCGACACTGATTCCTAGATTCCCCGTTGTTCCCACGACAATTTTATATTGACGGAAAAACGATTGAAATTCTTCACTTGAAAATTTAGTATAATCATCTTCAATGCCTTTTAACAAGCCATGTTCTAGTGCTAATGTTTCAGCATATTTTAACACTTCGTAAATAGCACCACGTGCTTTAATTGTTCCGGCAATTGGCAAAGTGTCATCACGTTTTAAATAAAAATCGCCTAGTATGGTCGTATTATTTTTATCTTCTAAATATTCTTTTAATGGTGCCAGTTTTGTTAAACCTGATTCAATTAAACCATTCATTGGCGCCGTCTCAGGAAATTCTTGCATAATAAATGGTGCAAAACGCTCTAAACGAGCTTCGGCATCTTGAACATCTGCCATTGAATAAGCTACCTTTTTAGATGCTTCTTCAAAATTATCTTTATGCTTATTGATCCAGAAAACTGGTTTTAAATTCATAATATCATTAAGGTACTGAACTTTTTCAGACCATTCAATATTGTTTATTTTTGTCATATTAATCCTCCTGATAAGTTTTACTTCGTCATTGTATCAAATTTCACACTGTTTGAGTGCTATTTTGTTGATTTTTATTTAAATTCTCATTTAACTGAAAAGAAAGAGCACTTTTCAGTACTCTTTAGTCATTATATATAATTGGATAGAATCAGTTGATTATAATAGAAAGCTCACTAATTTTTTACTCTGTCTGGCTGATTGTGCTAAACAGAATTGATAAAAGCCTACACCCAACTCAAAGATGGCGGCTTGTTTATCCATGAGTGTGACAATATAACTTTCTGGGTATTTAGGCAACTCTCTAGTTGCACCAAACATATGTTTAACGATAATATCTTGTTCAAGATCTGATATCTCAGTAATTTTTAAAGCGTTTTGTAAGGCAATTCGTGGGTGTTCCCAATTGTGGCCCTTGCCCCCTACTTGATGTTTATCTGCACTATCATAGTAGAACAAATCATGTAATAAACCTGCACGCGCAATGGCACGTGTATTAAGATTAAAACGTTTTGCCCAACGATAACTACGATACGATACCGATAAAGAATGCGATAAACGGTCTGTCACTAAATGATGAACGTAATTCTTTAGGCATTGTACCTCTTCTAATTCAATTAAATCTTCAATCAATGCCATATATTCTGCATCATTTTGCCAATCCAAAGCCATCTAAACACTCCTTGTTGATTAATTCAAAATCATTATAACAAAAAGATTTGCATTTTTGTTGAAAATAAGATGTAAATTTAGTTAAATATGTAAATTTTGTTTGAATTTTATTGCCATTATTACAGATGGTTTCATAAGTTTATTATGAAAGCGAAAACAATTGTTTAAAGTGGTCTTGAAAAATAAAGACATTCGTGCCCACTGATTTTCAGAAAAACCGGAAAGCTATCTTGAAAAACAAAAAAATCGCGTTGGTTTTGAAAAACGAAAAAGAATATTCGAATTAGTTTTGAAAAATGAAAACAAACTTATGTATACACTATTCAAAAAATAACAAGGAGTAAACGAAAGAATTGAAATTTATATCATTCCAATCTTTTCGCTCACTCCATTAGTGATATAATAAAGACCGTTTTCACTATTAAAAAACAATAACTGGCATTCCGTAGTATACTAATTCAAATACTTGTCCCATCACACTCGGTGGTGTATTAACACATCCTAAGGATCCCGAATTTAAATAAGCTTGTCCACCAAAAGTTCCTTGCCAATTAGCATCATGAATCCCTTGAGCTTGATCGTCAAAGGCAATCCAATATTGAACTGGTTGTTCATAATCAATATCTGTATGCGGATTATAGCCTCGCAATACCGAAGGTGACTCCATATTCCATACTCGATAAGCCCCCGGTATTGTGTTGGTACCTGTTTTTCCAGTTACCACCGGTGTTTGCAATACTAGAACACCATCTAAGTAAATAAACATGGTTTGATTTAAGATATCGACTTCAACATAAGAATTGCCAACACTATCGCCCATACCATAGCCATCGCCGCCGATAACCGGTTCACGAGTAATGGTCGATCCCTCATGAATATTAGCAATAATATTGTCTGGCTCGGTATGACGGTCAATATACCAGCCATAGGTTCCTGGTTGGATTGTAACCTCTCCTTGATAAGTACTCATAAATTGACGCGGCTGAAAAAGACCGGCATATTGATAATTTAAGTCACGTATATAATCTTCAACTAACGCGCGATCGACTTGCGGTGCACCCTCTTCATCGATATAAATCCAACTCGCAATATTTTCTTTTGGTATGGTAACTTCATTGCCATCAAAAGCTAATGTTATCTGACTTGATTCCATTACAGCAATTTTCTGCAAATTATCATTCAATGTTGGGTCTTCTTTTTTAATTTGAGGTTGGATATAGGCATCTTTCAAATCGACTTCTAATTGATTATGATTAAGAGCTGAAAATAGCGTTTGGGTCATACTTTCATTATTAATTTGATTACCGTACACTTCTGGAATAATCGAAAAGACATTGTCATCATCTAAAATATAAGCATCCTCAGCAGGCGTTCTTTCTTCATTGTTAACCCCTAAACTATAAATCAAATCCGTAATGATTGCCTCATCAAATTGAACGGTTTCTGGATTCACTTGGAGTTCTGATCGCTTCAGTTTAAGTAATGCTAATGGCCAATCAGTGGCATTTTGTTCGGTCATTAATTGAGTTAATTGTTCATCGTAATGACTGGTTACGCCTAAATCTTTCATGGCCACAGTCCCAATTGGTTGTTCATTTTCATTAAATAAAATGATTTTATTTTCTAGTTCACTCTGAATTTTAGTCTTTGCTGATTCAATTGATTGATTGCTAATCGATTGTCCGGCTACTGTAGTACTCGGTAAATAATGCCCTTGATAATATAAGACACCGATTCCATAAATCAATAATAATAAAAGAATTACTCCACCAGCAATCCCAAAACCTAATTGCTTGCGATTAAACTTTGACAATTGCATACTCTCTCACCTCTGTCTATTCTCTCTCATTAATTATAGGTAACTCTAATAAAATGAGCAATTAGAATGCCTATGCTCTAGCCTATATTTCAATATTTTAACATACTTTTAAATATAAAAAAACACCGCTAATCGCGGTGATAACAAACAGTGAATTCATACTATTTTAGTTAAATTTTCCTCTTTTACGATGGGTTAATTGGATATAACGTTCATACCAGATTTCAATGAATTCCGGTGAGAACGGTCCTTTCTCTTCTTCAATCCATCGTACTAGCTCTTGGATATTATATTTTAAAATACGATCAATTTCATCTGGATAATGATATTTACGTCCATGAATTTCGTATTCATCAAGATCTAATAATCGCTTTTCGCCATCTGGAAACACTTTGATATCTAAATCGTAATCGATGTATTTCAAGGCTTCTTGATCTATTAAATAAGGAGAAGCCAAATTACAATAATAAGTAACACCGCGTTTGCGAATCATCGCTACAATATTAAACCAAAAATGTTTATGATAATAAAGTAACGCTGCTTCACGAGTTACCCATCTGCGACCATCAGATTCAGTTACCAACGTATGGTCATTACAACCGATAATCGACTGATCACTAGTTTTTAAAACCATTGTATCACGCCAAGTACGATGCAATGAGCCATCATGTTTATAACTCTTAATAGTGATGAATTCACCCTCTTTTGGTTGCTTCATCACTCATCCTACCTTCTGTTTGTCAATCAAGACGACCAAGGTCATCTTCCATCTTTAATATTGTAACATACTTGTCATTAAATAGGTATATAAATACAAATCATTTTCACAAACCAAACGAAATATTCGTTAAATTTTATTTCCAAGCAAAAGGCAAAAAATACTTTGGTCAGCCCGCAGTGGGTATTAAGCAGTATAAAATTTTATGGTTTTCATATTGTGTGCTCACCCGCACATAGTTGGGATTTGACCCGTCATTAAGACGCAGATTGAGACCACTCTACTTCTGTGAAGTTAAATCACTAAAAAAGAAAATAAAGATGTGACCGAACCTATTAAGTTATGGTCACATCTTCCCGGCTTATTTTGTTTATTTCTTAATAATCATTTGAATCGCTTGATCAATTTTGGCATTTTGTACTTCAGAATCTGCTTCAGGATTTTCTAAGCAATCACGCAAATTTTGCGCCACAATAATCCCCATTATGCGATCAACACTTGAACGAACTGCACTTAATTGGGTAATCACATCCATACAATCCTGTTCTTCTTCAATCATTTTTTGGATTCCTCTTAATTGACCTTCAGTTCTTTTTAATCGATTTAAAATCGATTTATCGCAACTAGTCAAATGCAACATCACCTTTCCATGCCGACATTCCAGCCATCACATTGGTCACATCAAACCCATGTGCACTTAAAAATTCACATGCCATAGCTGATCGTCCACCAGAATGACAAATAACATGATAATGTTTTGATGAATCTAAATCATTGACCAACTCACTTATTTGACTTAAAGGTAGGTGAAGGGCATTTTTAATATGTCCATTATTATACTCATCCAATTCACGAACATCAAGTACGGTCAAGTCATCGTGTTTTAAATCTTGTTCAAATTCAACCATCATTTTGCTTTTATACATGTACAATTTCCTCCGGTTTCATTAAATGATACAGTGAGAAAGCTCCATCTAAGTTTTCTACTGTAAATCCGTGTTGTTTTAAGATACGTTCACCAATATAACTACGTAAGCCACTATGACAAGTAATAATATACGGTTGGTTCTTATCCAATTCCGCTAATCGCTCACGTAATTGATCGAGTGGAATATGAATCGCCTCTTTAAAACGACCATTGCGTTGTAATTCCCCATCATTACGCACATCTAACAATATTTTGCCTTTAGTTAATTCATCGGCTAATTCATACCATTGAATGGAATCCGTCACACCCGTTGCTAAGTTAGAAGCCGCATAACCCGCCATATTAACGGGGTCTTTCGCTGAACCAAATGGTGGTGCGTAGGTAAACTCTAATTCTGGTAAATCAAAAATCGTTAATCCACCTTTAATAGCCGTTGCTATAATATCAATTCGCTTGTCCACGCCATCTTTGCCGACGGCTTGTGCGCCATAAATTTCACCTGTTTGGCGATTAAAGACTAATTTCAAATGAATATCTTC
This sequence comes from Globicatella sp. HMSC072A10, assembly GCF_001811625.1. Lineage (NCBI taxonomy): Bacteria > Bacillati > Bacillota > Bacilli > Lactobacillales > Aerococcaceae > Globicatella > Globicatella sp. HMSC072A10. Next base: position 11,230 of record NZ_KV805620.1, read on the forward strand.
AGCACCTGGGAAATAACTGGCATGACTTTTACCACTAATATGGACCACTGATGGGGTTAATCCGGCTAATTTGGCAGTGCGTTCGTTCAATCCAGTTGAAGCAGCAACCATTTCAAACACACGCACAATCGCGGTTCCAATGCTTCCTTTATTGCTACTTTCTAAACCGGCAATAATATCAGCAACTTGACGTCCTTGACGGTTAGCTGGAGAGGCTAACGAAATTAAGGCATCTTGACCGGTAATTTGTTGTTTCACGACAATGGCATCGCCAACTGCATATATATCGGGTACATTCGTACGGTATTGGTCATCAACAACAATCCCTCCACGCAAACCTAATTCAATTCCCGCTTCTTTGGCTAAGCTATTTTCCGGTTGCACACCGACCGATAAAATATTTAAATCAGAATTTAAGGTAGAGCCATCCTCTAATAGTAAAGTGTGGCCTTGTTCTTTAAATTCGACTACCGATTGATTGGTCATGACTTTAATATTATTTTTTTCTAATTCTAATAAGATATGTTGGGCCATTTCTACATCTAAAGGCGGTAAAACATGTGGCGCTTTTTCAACAATTGTTACGGCTAAACCTAATTTTGCTAAGTTCTCTGCCATTTCAATACCAATAAAGCCCGCACCGATTACTGTTGCTTGTTTAACTTTATTATCTTTCAAATTAGCCATGATCCCATCTAAGTCAGGAATACTACGTAATATATGTGTGTTGTCGGTTGCTTCCAATCCGATTATCGGTGGCACAAATGGCTTAGCTCCTGGTGATAAGATTAGTACATCATATGGTTCAGTTGATTTTTGCCCTTCATTTTGAACCGTCACCGTTTTTGTTTGCGGATCAATTGATAGCACTTCGGTATTCGGTCTAACATCTAAATCAAAGCGGGCGCGTAAAGCTTCCGGTGATTGAACGATTAATTTTTGACGTTCAGCAATTTCGCCAGATACGTGGTAGGGTAATCCACAATTGGCAAACGATACATAAGATCCCTTATCAAAGACAATTATTTCTGCATCTTCCATTAATCGACGTAATCGAGTTGCGGCTGACATTCCACCAGCAACACCACCAACAATTAAAATCTTTTTCATTTATTATCCTCCTTTGACTGGCCCATGCCAGGCATTCATTCCGCCACTAACATTTTTCACTTGATAGCCTTTTTTCACTAAAGCTTTGGCTGCTTGACGACTTCTCATACCACTTTGGCAAATGACTAAAATAGGCTTATCTTTACTGCCTTGAAACAATTGTATTTGTGCTAAGGGATGATTGACTGCACCGCTTATATGCCCGCTTTTAAATTCTGCTGGTGTTCGCACATCCAATAATTGATACTTTTTTAATAGCTGATTGTTAATTTCATCAGCTTTGATTGCTTCTACTCTGGGTCCAAAAAACCACATATTTTACCTCCTTGTAATTTTATACTCAACCCTATATACCCCTATGGGTATAATTAAACTATATTATTTTACTTCTGTCAAATATAAAAATTCATTTACTGGTAATTATTTAAGGGGAATTTGTTTCAAACACCTGTTTAAGACCAAGTTTGAGCCTACTAAACCACAGCGCTTTTAATGAAATAGGTATGACTTAACAGAATTTAAAAAATTACAATCAGCCTCTACCCTTTTAGATTAGCTAAGCTCTGATTGTCGGCCGGCCCCTAACTTTGAGACAATCCCTCATCCCGACTCATTATATAATTCAAAAAGATTGTAAGCACTTACTATGGTTATTATTGACACATTCTGATATGATTAGAGTGAGACAAAGATGAATAAATTATTACATTAATCAATAAGAAAAGAGGGAGGATATTATGGTAAAAAATTCAAAAGAAATGCTACAACAGATTTATCAAGATGTAGACAAGTTATATCAATATGTTTTAACGAATGGCCGACATTTTTATGACCGTTGGCAAGATAAAATTGAACGTCAAGAATTTATCGAACCTGCTAAAAACTTAGCTGCCTATCTTGCTTTACGACAACAAGATTTAAGGCCTTTACAACAAAAATTAATCCCCTTAGGGTTATCGTCGATTGGTCGTTCGGAAGCTAAAACGATTGTGACGCTGCAAGCTTTAAGAGCTAATCTAGCCAATTTAGCTGGCCATGAGACCAGTCATGACTATCCAACAGTCGAGCAATTCAATCAAGGTATCCAGCTACTCGATCAACAAGCCGACAAAATTTTCGGACCTGCCCCGGAAGACTATCGAACCCGCATTATGGTTACTTTACCGACTGAAGCGGCCACTGATGTTAAACTAATCGATGAAATGCTACGGGCTGGGATGAATGTGGCACGCATTAACTGTTCTCATGATAACCCAGAAATCTGGCAACAAATGATTGAATTAGTTCGAGACCGCTGCAAAAAGCTCAATAAAACAGTCAAGATTCAAATGGATATTGCGGGTCCGAAATTAAGGGTCGATTGGGTATTTTCTTATTTTAAAAAGAATAAAGTCAAAGTAGGAGACCATGTTAAGTTACTTTCTGATATTAAACATATTGAAGCCAATTCAGACTATGTCGTTTATTTAGGTTGTCCCTTCCCTTGTGTTTACAAACAGATAAAAGAGGGCGATCGGGTATTTTTTGATGACGGAGCTTTTAGAGCTCATGTCATTGAAGTTCAAGAACATGGGGCTGTCTTAAAAATCGATCAAGTAAAAGGGGGTTCTGGTCGTATTAAAGCTCAAAAAGGCATTAACTTCCCAGACACTTTGCTAAATATCGATATTATCGATCAAAAAGATGAACAAGATATAGCCTTTGCAGCAAAATGGGCTGATATAATCAATCTTTCTTTTATTCGCAGTAAAAAAGATGTTGAAGACATTCAAGCTAAATTAAAAGAACTACTTGGCGATAAAGCGAATCAAATGCAATTAATGGTTAAAATTGAAAACAGCCAAGCCGTTGAAAATATTGTTGAAATTATTATGACCGCTGCCAGTAAAAACCCTACAGCGATCATGATTGCCCGTGGCGATTTGGCTGTTGAAGCAGGATACGTTCGCTTAGCTGAATTACAACAAGAAATCATGTGGATTTGTGAAGCTGCTTCGGTTCCAGTAGTGTGGGCAACCGAAGTACTCGCTAACCTCGTTGATAATGGTATTCCAGCGCGTGCAGAATTGACTGACGTGGTGGAAGGAGCGCGTAGTGAATGTGTGATGTTAAATAAAGGTGACTTTATTGTTCCTGCTATCAAATTATTAGCGAAGATATTGAAAAAAGTGGAGATTAATCAATTTAAGAAAACACCACAATTAAGAGCCTTGAATATTGCTAAACAAGCAGGCCAATATACTTTAGACGAATAACAAAAAACTCTCCCAGTGAAACTTTCATTTCATTGGGGGAGTTTTGTGTTGAGGTTATGTCCCTAAAGACAACAGTCTCAAATTAACTAGACTTACCAAGCGTTTTGCTTAAAGTCTATTTATGTTATGCCTCTTCCACATTTCTTGTTTGTTGCATTTCATAGTATAATCCTTGTTGCTTCATCAGACTTTGATGATTACCTTGTTCCACTATTTGGCCATTTTGCATCACCAAGATTAAGTCCGCTGTTTGAATGGTCGATAATCGGTGGGCAATAATAAAGCTAGTACGTCCTTGCATTAATTGTTCAAAGGCACTTTGAATAAGAATTTCCGTTCGCGTATCAATTGATGACGTCGCTTCATCCAGGATTAACAATTGTGGAACTCTAACAAATAAGCGAGCAATCGATAATAATTGTTGTTGTCCGATTGATAAAGCATCGCCACCATTATCCAAATAGGTGTCATACCCCTGTGGTAATTGTTGAATAAAATGATCCGCATGGGCTGCTTTTGCAGCTTCTACTACTAACTCACGCGTGGCATTAGGATACCCAAAGGCGATATTTTCATGAACGGTGGCCGATTTAAGCCAAGTTTCTTGTAACACCATCCCAAAGTTTTCACGATAAGATTGACGAGTATACTCCATGATAGGCGTTCCATCTAATAAAATGTGTCCTTGATTCACGTCATAAAATCGCATTAATAAATTAATCAAAGTCGATTTACCTGCTCCGGTTGGCCCGACGATTGCCACTCTTTTACCAGCTTTTACTGCTAAATTCAAATCTTCAATTAACGGACGGTCTGGCACATAACTAAAGTCGACTTGTTGAAAGTCAACACGCCCTTCCACTGAATCGGCATTTAATTGTTGAGTGCCCGTTTCTACTTCACTCGGCTGATCTAAAATTTCAAATAAGCGTTCAGCACAAGCAAAAGCACCTTGAATTTCAGCTAAGACACTCGAAATATCGTTAAACGGTTTAGTGTATTGATTAACATAATTTAAAAAGGTCGTTAACTCACCGACGGTGAAATTACCTTTAATAATACGCGTGGCACCTACAAAGGTTAACAATGCATAGATCGTCGCATTGATAAAGCGTGTCGCCGGATTGGTAATCGATGAATAGAAAATCGCTGATTGTGAGTGATCGGCATATTGTTGATTGATTTGTTTAAATCGTTCATTGGTTGCCGGTTGTGCATTAAACACACGTAAAATCTCAATTTGTTGAATGCTCTCTTCAATCATCTGTGTTTGCTCACCACGAGATTCCGTTTGCTTCCTGAACAGACGATAACTTTTCCCCGCAATAATTCGCGCTAAAATCAATGACAATGGCGTTAAGGCAACGACCATTAACATCATCCGCCAATCAAGGCTGCCCATGGTAATAATGGTAACGACAATCGTTAGCACTCCTACAAAAAACTGATTAAAGACCATTAAAATACCATCACTCAATTGTTCGACATCGCTTACGACACGACTCACTAAATCTCCTGTTGATAATCGATCCACATAAGCTAATGGGAGATGGTGCAATTTCTCTAATACTTGTTGTCTTAATGCTGTTGTCGTGGTATAAACTAATCGATTATACAATAAAGGGGCTAGCCACTGGATGAGGGTATTACCAATAATCACGATGGCCATTTGAAATAATATTACTTTTAATGGTTCAAATTGTACCTGTCCTGGCCCTACAATCATATTAACTGCACGTCCTAATAATATCGGGATTAAAATTGAGAAAGCAACTTGTAAGACAGTCATTAACAACACCATCATTAACTGCCAACGATAGACGGTAAATAAACCAAGTAATCGTTTAAAGGTTGAAGTATTATTTTTATTCATCTTCCTTCACCTCCGCTACTTTTTGCGATTGATCAATTTCTCGATAAATCGGACACTCCACCAATAATTGAGCATGCGTTCCGAGTCCAATCTGTTTACCCTCATTCAACACTAAAATTTGATTGGCTGTTAAAACACTATGAGTTCGTTGTGAAATCATAATAATCGTCTTATCAGCAAAATGTTCTTGTAGTGCTTTTTGGAAATTAGCTTCTGTTAAATAATCCAAGGCAGAAGTTGAATCATCAAAAATATAGATTTCTGCTTCTTTAACTAAAGCCCGTGCTAACGTCAGACGTTGACGTTGACCACCGGAAAAATTACGTCCGAAGGCTTCTACTTTTGTATCGAGACCATTTTTCTCTTTAATAAAGCCATCTGCCTGGGCAACTTTTAACGCCTGCCACATCGCTTCATCGCTTGCATCCGGATTAGCTAATAATAAATTACTGCGTACGGTGCCCTTAAACAATGTCGCCAATTGAGGAACTAAGGCAATCGATTCCCGTAATTCATTACGGGTGTCGGTCTTTAATAATTGTGAATTGCCGCTAATTTGTCCAGCAGTTTGGTCGTAATTTTTAGTTAATAATTCAATTAAGGTTGATTTTCCTGAACCGGTACTCCCAATAATGCCAAAAAAGTCGCCTTTATTAATCGTAAAATTTAATTGTTCTAAAGCTGGCGCTTGGGTATTGGGATAATAAAATTGCACTTGACTAAATTCATACAATGACTGCGGATTTGTAACGGCAATTTGCTCAAAGGATGTGGCTTCATCTTCTAAATTAAAGACTTCCACGACTCGTTTAGCACTGGTCATCGCTTTATTCATGGTACTAATAACCATGGTTAATTTGATTAATTCTACTAAAATTTGTAATAGATAATTCACGAGGGCCACTAAGCCACCTTGCGTTAAACTACCGACATTTACCCACTGACTGCCTTGCCAAATAATTAATACCAAGCAAATATTGACAATCACATAGGTCAAAGGATTGGTTAGAACACTCCAATTCGCCGCTTTTAATTGTTCATGATTTAAGTGTTGGTTAGTACTCTTAAATTCTTCAATTTCTCTTGCTTCTTGTCTAAATGCACGAATGACACGCATCCCTTTTACTTGTTGTCGGGTCAATTGTACTAAATGATCCAGACGCTTTCTCACATTGGCAAACATCGGGCTCGTTAATTTTAAGATGCCTCCGACCACCACAAATAATAAGATAATCATTGTAGTAAAAATTAAGGCGACACGGCTTTCAATTTGCATCGCCATTACTAATGACCCAATGACAATAAAGGGAGAGCGTAAAAATAGCCTAAAAAAGATGTTAACGCCTGTTTGCATTTGGAAAGTATCGGAAGTCATGCGGTTAACTAAACTTGCCGGTGAATTTTTATCCACTTCCGCTTGGGGTAATGCCATAATTTTCTTAAAAAGATCATTGTTAAGCTGGCGAGTAAATCCAACCGCCGCTTTAGCCGAATAGTATTGAGCGGTGATAGCTAAAATAAACCCTACTAAGCCCACCACAATCATTAAGAATATGTATCTTAATACTTGCGAGGTCTCTCCTGAAGGAATCGCCTCATCAATGACGCGAGCAACAATCATCGGGACGGTTAATTCTAATAATGCTTCACATAGTTTAAATACAGGACCTAGAATACTTTCTTTTTGATAGCCCTTAAAATATTGTAATAGTTGTTTCATCGATTCACTCCTTCCCATCTCGCTTGAAGTTTCTGCTGTAAAGTTGAAATAGGATGTTCTTGATCACTAGCAGTCGTTGTGAGTCCTTGACTACCTGCTATTAGAGCCTGTAAATCATCTTCTAATTGAACCGGCACCACTTGTAAGTTCCAGGTCCGATGTGAGAAAACATGCTTCACTTTCGGCAAAGCAACAATCATTTGGCTCGGGTTCATCATCAGCTTTAACTTGAGCGACCCTAATCCTAATACTTCAAAATAATCCTCTAAGGGTGTTAACAATTCATCTTCAGTCGCACTATCTAAGACAATATCATACTCAAAAATTGGATAATGCCATAACCCTGTTAAGAGTTCATCAGCTGTATGTTGACGGTACAACACTGATCCCTTTACGTCTTGAATACGATACGCCAACATTTGATGTTTAGTATTTTTAATTTTCTTTTTTTTGACCGGATAGAGCGCAGCTGTTTCGTTAATAAACGATTGATCATAAGCCTTGATAGGACTGTCCTCTGGATAATAATTGGTCGGTGTCATCACCGTTGCCCCTAAATCCATCATCGCTTGATTAAAATCTCCGGGACGCTCTGGATCAATTAATTCATATAAAATTTCCGCAAAAATCTTTCTTGAACTTGGTTTTGAAATATCAGCATCCAATTCAAACATCCGGGCAGTCACTCTTAATAGATTACCATCAATGGCCGGCTCTACTAAGTCGAACGCCATGCTTCCAATCGCTGCTGCAGTATAGGGGCCTATTCCTTTTAATTTTAATAATTCCGGCATCGTTTGAGGCATCTGACCTTGATGATGTTCCATTATTTGTTGGGCAGCCACTTTTAAATTACGTGCACGCGAATAATACCCTAGACCTTGCCATAATAACAATAATTCCTGCTCATCAACATTAGCTAGTGCCTCAATTGTGGGTAATGCCGTAATAAATCGCTCAAAATAAGGAATAACCGTTGCTACTTGTGTCTGCTGTAACATAATTTCACTAATCCAAATATAATAAGGATTACGAGTGCGTCTCCATGGTAAATCACGTTTGTTTTGATCATACCAATCTAAGAGCGCTGCCCGAAATCCTTTGACTTTTTGATCATCCCATCCATATTTTGCTAAAACTTGAGTCACAAAAAGCTCCTTCCTCTTATTCAAAAAATCAAAGTGAGTGTCTGTCGAGTTATCATATCCTCTTTTTAAAGTAGCTTATTTACTCATTTTAAACACTCACTTGACTTTATTCTTCAATAAATGCTTCTTCATTTTCAGCCATCCACGCTTTAATTAAGTCATAATCAAAGCCCTTGCGCATCATACTTTCAGTCATTTTTTGCTTTAATTGAAACCCTGAATGTTTGCGGCGCCATTTACGTAATTGCTTTTCAGACTCTTTGGTTAATAAATCATCTTGTCGTTCTGCGCTAGCTGATAAATCCACTTCATGAATCACTTGTTGAATCAGATCATGATCATAGCCTTTGTTATGCAACATTTGTCGCGTCTTTTCAATCAGTTTTTTGGGTGGATATTGCTTTTTAATCCGCGCATATTTATCAGCGAGTGCTTGAGCATTTTCCACTTCTAACTCAGCAGGATATTCTTGCATCGCTTCCTCAATTAAATGCAGCGCGACCCCTTTTTGTTGCAATTCACGCCTTAATAATTCTGGCCCTTTTTGATTTAAATTAGCATGCGTGCGCACATATGATTGACTATAAAATAAGTCATTTAAGTATTTTTGTTCCGTCAATTTCTCAATCGCTTGTTCAATATATAATGCTTCATTAGGATGCGGTTGCTCCTCTTGTTCCTTATGGCGATCGGATAAATATTGCGTTAAATAGTCACGCGTTTCTTTTACCGTCTTTAAGCCATGGGCTAAATATTTTATCGCTTGATTATAAATCGAATGTTGATATTCTGCTTCGGCAATTTCATTTAAATCTTTAGCTGTGACCGTTTGTGCTTTAAACAAAGCAAATTTAACTAGGACGGCTTCATTGACTCCCATCCAAAATTCATCATCCACATAAAGTGAATAGCGTTCGCTATTTTTCTTTTGCTTTTCAATTTTCGTGATTTTCATTGAAGCCACCTCCTTCAATTGTTTTTCTAGTAATATTTAATTGATCTTGATTTAAAAATGACCGGTTAAACTGAGCATCCAACTGAGATGTGAGTTTGGGGCAAGAAGCAGAATTTAGCGAGATTTTGCCCAGTCTCACTCAACACTACGCACTAAAATAAATAGATGGAACCCAAATGATTTTTTTGTTTTTACCTGACAATACTCAACACTACGCTTGTCTTTAACAAGCACTTACTTGACTGTGTTTATCAATATTTACTTAGTTATTTTTAAAGCGAGCCATTTCCGTTAATAAATCATCCGCCATTTGTAATGATGAATCCGTAATGGTTTTTCCGGACATCATTTGTGCTAAGATTTCGCGGCGCTCATTAGTCGTTAAAGTATTGACGACCGTTGAGGTCCGATTATTGGCGACTTGTTTTTGAATATATAATTGTTCATGGGCAATGGCCGCTACCTGTGTCAAGTGGGTAATACAAAGCACTTGATTATGAAAGGCAATTTGGGCAATTTTTTCAGCAATCGCTTGTGCTACCCGACCCGATACACCGGTATCAATCTCATCAAAGACCATCGTATGTTCACTTAATTGGCGACTAAAAACAGCTTTTAAAGCTAGCATAAAACGTGAGAGTTCGCCACCACTGGCTACTTTAACGAGTGGTTTGCTTGCTTCACCGACGTTGGTCATCGCATAAAACTCTGCCTCGTCTTGCCCTTCAATTGATAAATTAATCCACTCTACCGTCCCTAGCTCATCTAATTCAATTTGTTCGGTTGCTAAAGTATTAAATCTTACTTCAAAGCGACTATGAGGCATATATAAATCTGCCAGTTCATGTTCAATCGCCGTGACTAACCCTTTGGCCAATTCTTGACGTTCAGCAGTTAATTGTTGTGCTAGTGTTAAGGCCTCTTGATAAGCTGTATTAAATTTTAAAGCTAAATCTTTTAAGTAAGCTTCGCGATTTCGAACTTGGTAAATTTCTTCAGAAATTTGATCATAATAATCCAAAATCTCGTCAATTTCCATGCCATACTTACGTTTCAATTGGCCTAACTCATTTAAACGGGCTTCGACCTCATCAATCGATTGATCCCCCGTATCAAAACCATCATTACTCATCGCCACTTGATGCGCGATTTCTTGTAAATCAATTCGAATCGATTTGACTTGATCTAAAATCGCTGGGTATTGATCATCAAAATCTTTAACTTGATTCAATTCATCAATCACTTCACTTAAATTTCCCAAAATACTACTGTCACTATTTGACATTAAATAATTAATCGATTCCATCGCGTGGGTTATCTTTGTCGCATTTTGCAATTTGGCACTAATGGCCTCTAATTGTTCATATTCTTCTTTGACTAAATGCGCTGCCTCAATCTCATTCACTTGGAACTCTAAAAAACTCAAGCGTTGCATTTGCTCTTGTTCATTTTTTTGACTCTTAAACCATTGGCGACGAATTGCAGCATACTGTTCGTACGCGGTTTGGTATTTTTCTTTTAATTGAATAAATTGTTGATCGCCTAATTGATCGACTAAACTTAAATGTTGCGTATTATCTAATAAGGCTTGGTGTTCATTTTGACCGTGGATATCGACTAAATGACTACCGATTCTTTTAAGGGCAGTGACATTTAATAATTGCCCATTCACCCGTATTAAATTTTTACCTTGACTGTTAATTTCACGGCGAATAATTAATCCATCTTCAAGTAAATGTTCCGTATCAATTGATAGCTCTTCTAATAATTGAATAAGCGCAGTGGGTTGCTCATTAAAAGAGAATAACCCTTCGACCACCAACTTTTCCCTATCTTGTCGAATGAATTCATTTGATCCACGTCCACCACATAAGATGCCTAAAGCGTCAATAATAATGGATTTTCCGGCACCTGTTTCTCCCGATAGAACGGTCATTCCTTGTGAAAAATCAATCGTTACTTGATCAATTATCGCAAAAGACTCAATGGTTAAACTTTGTAGCATAGTACACCTCAATTAAAATGTTTCATGTGCTTGTTTGACTACTTCTTCAATCTTAATCTGTTGCCAACTTTGATTATTTAATTGTTTGGCATTTTTTAATTTAGCTAAAAACTCAATATTTCCTTCACCACCGGTAATCGGTGAAAAAGTTAAATCTTCAACTGTATATCCAATTGAACTAGCAAATTGTAATACTTCTGTGACCACATCAATATGTGTTTGCTGATCTTTAACAATACCATTTTTTCCAACTCTCTCACGTCCAGCTTCAAACTGAGGTTTAATTAATGTTAATACATAACCATCTTGCGCTAGAATATCAATCAGCGGTGGCAAAATGAGTCTTAAGGAAATAAACGATACATCAATACTCGCGATGGTAGGCTCTCCCCTAGTAAAGTCGGCTGGTGTAGAATAACGAAAGTTTTGACGTTCCATGACTTCCACTCGTGGATCGACTCTCAATGAATAAGCGAGTTGATTGTAGCCAACATCGAGAGCATAACTCATTTCAGCGCCGAATTGTAACGCTGCATCAGTGAATCCACCAGTAGAAGCACCAATATCTAATAGCCGGTGACCGGCCATATCGATGTCAAATACCTTAATGGCTTTTTCTAATTTTAAGCCGCCTCGACTGACATAGGGCATTATTTTTCCTTTAATATGAAGTTCTGAGTCTACCGGTATTTTTTCACCTGGCTTATCGTAGCGTTGATTATTTTGATCGTAAATTTGTCCCGCCATAATTAAACGACGCGCTTGTTCTCTAGACTCGGTTAGACCGGCTTGGACAACTAGTTTATCTATTCTTTCTTTTTTCATTTTATAGCTCCAATGTTACAAATTGTAAGAAAACCTCAAGACTGTCATATGGTTTTCCAGTAGTCTCCGTTAGCTCTTTCAATGCTGAACGTGCCTCTTCTAAATCAGCATTCAAAGCCTCTTTTGCTCCCTCTAAGGTCAGTAAAGCCGGATAAGTAGCTTTATGTAATTCACTATCAGCTTGGGTTTTTTTACCCGTTTCAGTTGGTGTGCCAATTTCATCCATAATATCATTATGAATTTGGAAAGCCCGTCCAAAATGCGTGGCAAATGTTTCTAATAATTGACGTTCTGAAGTGGTTAGATTGGCAATAATGGCTGCCGCTTGCACTGCAAATAAAAAGAGTTTACCTGTTTTTAAATAATGAATATTCGCTAATTGTTCATGAGTGATCGTTTTATTTTCGGCTTGAATGTCAAACACTTGTCCTGCCACCATACCAACTGAACCAGCCGCTTGACTTAATAAACTGATTAATTTTACTTTTTGCTCAGGCTTCAATTGGTCATCATCAGCAATCATGCCAAACGCATCAGTTAATAAAGCGTCCCCAGCTAAAATAGCGGTTGCTTCATCAAATTTTTTGTGATTAGTTAACATACCACGGCGGTAGTCATCATTATCCATCGCTGGTAAATCATCATGGATGAGCGAATAAGTATGAATGGCTTCTAAGGCATTGGCGGTATTGAGACCTGCCTTTACTGCATCCATTGATTGAATCGCTAAGACCCATAATAACATGACGGGACGTGCTCTTTTACCGCCATTTAATAATGAATAGGTCATTGGTTCCATTAACTCAATTGGTGTCGTTTTATAACGTATATGCTGTTCTAATCCTTTTTCAAAAAATTCTGTAATGGTCTTTAATTCTAATATTTCCATTGTATTCTTTATCTTTAGCCTTATACATTAGGTACGTTAATAAAGCTAAAATCCTCCTTGTTAAAAATCGATTGTTATCTTTTACAAACTTACAAACATGACGCTTTCAGTTATCTTGCTAAATTTGACTGTAAATATCTGTCAAAGCTAGTGATATTATAACATAATCCACTAGTGTTCTCACACAATCAGTATACAAAGATAGTGTCAAATTATTGTTGGTTTTCCTCT